>NZ_JBJOSA010000012.1:0-117031 GCF_045897515.1 Rossellomorea oryzaecorticis
GAGGTTTATTTCCTATGCCCAAATAATAGTGAACAATCCTTCAACTTATGATTTAGTACTTGACTAATCGTAGGAAAGAGGCTGGGACAAAAGTGTTTTAGTCTGAGTAAAACCCGAGATAATTTGCACACACTGAGGCAAATTATTTCGGGTTTTTATTATGTCCAAAAAACATTCAGGTTTTAGCCTTTTCTAGCGGTTGATTGGAATGCAAGACGAAGACTCCTATCCGAAAAGCGGAAGGGCTTTGAAGAGAGGCGTGTGGCATAAGGCGAATCGGCCTGGAAGGCGTTCTTTGCCTTCTTGGCCGGTTTGACTTATGACATGTGCCTCTAAGCCCTGCAGCTAGACAGTTAACCCACTTGTCAAAGGAGGCTCACCAACCGCCCGCGGAAAGCGTAGTCTTGCACGGAAATCATTAGCGGTGTAAAGGCCCTAAACTGATATTGTTCGTCTTTATATAAAATTTTTTTAGTTTTGTCCCATCCTGCAGGAAAAAAGTAACGAATTCCACTGAATAAAATGGAAGAATAATCAGCATAATACAGGTTACAAAGGTTCCAAAATCGTCAAAGCACCCGCGCGGATAAAGAAATTTGTCGAATTTACAAAACCTTTACAAACCGTCAATACACAATTAACACTCGTCTATTAATCTAGTACTCGTAGGACAAAACAACCAATATTCTTAGGGGGAATTAAAGAATGAAGAACTTCAAGAAATACGGACTGCTTCTAATCGTAGGAATGCTTGTTGCTTTCGCAGCTGCCTGCGGGAATGGAAATGCAAGTAACAACGAAGAAGGTGGAGGCGGAGAAGGTGCCTCAGGTTCAATCGTAGTTTCAGGTTCTTCTGCGATGCAGCCATTGGTTGCGGCGGCAGCTGAAGAATTCATGGCGGAAAATCCGGAAGCAGACATCCAGGTTAACGCTGGCGGATCTGGTACAGGGTTATCCCAAGTTTCTGAAGGATCAGTTCAAATTGGTAACTCTGACGTGTTCGCTGAAGAAAAGGAAGGAATTCCTGCGGATGAGTTAGTTGACCATAAAGTAGCGGTTGTAGGTATGACTGCTGCAGTTAATCCTAATGTTGGTGTAAAAGACATTTCAAAAGAAGATCTTAAAAAAGTATTCACTGGTGAAATCAAGAACTGGAAAGAGCTTGGTGGTAAAGACCAAAAAATCACTCTTGTAAACCGTCCTGACTCTTCTGGTACTCGCGCAACTTTCGTTAAATTCGGTCTTGATGGAGAAACTCCAGCTGAAGGAATCACTGAAGATTCTTCAAACACTGTTAAGAAAATCATCAGCGAAACAGATGGGGCAATCGGTTATCTTGCTTTCTCTTACTTCACAGATGACAGTGTAACTCCACTATCAGTAGATGGTGTTGAAGCAACAGATGAAAATGTTCAAAAAGGTGAATTCCCGATCTGGGCGTATCAGCACTCTTATACAAAGGGTGAACCAGACGGACTTGCAAAAGAATTCCTTGATTACATGATGAGTGAAGATGTTCAAACTGGATTATTGAAAGACCAAGGCTATATCGCAGCTACGAAAATGGAAGTAGAGCGTGACGCTGAAGGGAATCAAAAGAAGAAGTAATCGACAGTTCAATAAATCAATAGGGTAAATGCGCTCACCGCATTTGCCCTATTATATCGTATTAGGGGTGTTTGACGATTATGGAAAAACATATGCCTGCCTCAAAGAGGCTAGTGAAAAATAATAGATCTTGGATGAACGGGGAAGTTAAAGGGAAGTTCTTAGTAACGTTATCTGCAGTCATCATGATTGTTGCTACAATATCTATCACGATTTTCCTTAGCACGAAAGGATTGCAATCATTCATAAAAAATGGTGTAAGCCTCATTGAGTTCTTAACCAGCCCGGATTGGAGCCCCACAGGAGAAAACCCTGTGTATGGAGCACTGCCGTTCATCTTCGGATCCTTTGCCGTTACGATTCTTTCTGCATTGATTGCCGCCCCGCTTGGTATCGGCGGCGCAATCTTCATGACTGAAATCGCACCTTCATGGGGAAGGAAAATCATGCAGCCGATCGTCGAGCTGCTTGTAGGGATTCCGTCAGTTGTTTATGGATTTATAGGGCTTACAGTATTGGTCCCTTTTATACGCGAAAATTTTGCGGGTATGGGATTTTCACTGTTGGCAGGAACAATCGTTCTTTCTGTCATGATTCTGCCGACTGTTACGACCATTGCAACGGATGCAATGAGTTCACTGCCGAAAAGTTTAAGGGACGGGTCTTATGCTTTGGGTGCAACACGCTGGCAGACAATTAGAAAAGTATTGATACCAGCAGCACTGCCTACTTTGCTTACAGCGGTTGTGCTTGGTATGGCAAGGGCATTCGGCGAAGCACTGGCAGTTCAGATGGTCATCGGGAATACGAGGGACCTTCCTGGCAGTATATTGGATGCCTCTGCAACATTAACGACAATCATCACACTGAATATGGGACATACAACGTATGGAAGTGTTGAAAATAACACACTGTGGTCAATGGGCCTAATCTTATTAGTTATGTCATTCATATTTATTCTGATTATCCGTTATCTCTCTGCTAGGAGGAAAATCTAATGAATAGTAAAACAGCCGATAAAGTGGCGACCGGTATATTTATCGGGATCGCCGCCATCATCATTTCGATATTGGTAGCATTATTTTCATATATTTTGGTAAAAGGGGTTCCGTATATCACCTGGGATTTCCTTACCACCCCTTCAAGTGCCGTTCGTGCGGGAAGCGGGATCAGGGATCAGTTATTCAACTCATTCTACATCCTGGTGATTACGATGATCATTACCGTCCCTCTTGGTGTCGGCGGCGGTATTTATATGGCTGAGTATGCAAAGCCGGGTAAAGTGACGGATACCATCCGTTCTTGTATAGAAGTACTTGCATCCCTTCCATCGATTGTCATTGGGATGTTCGGTTTATTAGTATTTGTTAACATCACTGGCTGGGGGTATACAATCATCGGAGGAGCACTTGCTTTGACAGTGTTCAACCTGCCCGTCATGGTACGTGTCAGCGAAGACGCAATCAGAAGTGTACCGAGGGAGCTGAAAGAAGCAAGTCTCGCTCTCGGCATCACCAATTGGCATACGGTTAAAACCGTCTTGATCCCGGGTGCATTCCCATCCATTCTTACTGGAGCCATCCTGGCATCGGGAAGGGTTTTTGGAGAAGCGGCGGCATTATTATTCACAGCCGGCTTATCTACACCGAGACTGAATTACATGGATTGGAATCCATTTTCACCGACTTCACCGCTCAATCTTTTCAGACCTGCTGAAACACTGGCGGTACACATTTGGTCAGTAAACACCCAGGGGTTAATCCCGGATGTTGATGAGAAAGCTGCAGGCGCATCTGCGGTCCTTATCATCTCTGTACTGATTTTTAATCTTGGTGCCAGATTCCTTGGAAGCTATATTCACAAGAAAATCACAGCAACAAAATAATAGAAGGTGTGATAAATGATGTCTGTACAATTAACGGAAAAACCAATTAGACCGGCCGATAAAAAATCATCCAGGGAAATCATCTTGGATGTGCAGGACCTCAACTTTTATTACGGCGATAATCATGCTGTAAAGAATATTAATATGAAAATAGAGAAGAACGCGGTAACGGCATTGATCGGTCCGTCAGGATGCGGGAAATCCACATTCCTAAGGACAGTCAATCGAATGAACGACCTCGTCCCGATTGCTCGTGCTGAAGGGAAAATCATGTATGAGGATGTCAACCTCCTCGGGAAAAACATTGACGTCGTGGCACTGAGAAAAGAGATCGGTATGGTTTTCCAAAAGCCGAATCCATTCAATAAATCAATTTATGAGAACATCACTCATGCCCTTAAGTTTTCCGGTATCAAAAAGAAGAGTACTCTTATGGACACTGTAGAAGAAAGTTTAAGGAAGGCTGCCTTATGGGATGAAGTAAAGGATCGTCTTCATACATCAGCCCTTTCTCTATCAGGCGGACAGCAGCAGCGTCTTTGTATTGCCAGGACGATTGCGATGAAACCAACCGTCATGCTGCTTGATGAGCCGGCATCTGCACTTGATCCGATTTCAAATGCAAAAATAGAGGAATTGATCACTGAATTGAAGAAAGACTATACAATCGTCATTGTTACACACAATATGGGGCAGGCTTCCCGGGTTTCCGACAAAACAGCTTTCTTCTATAACGGTGATCTGGTTGAATTTGACGAGACGGAGAAGATATTCACAAACCCATCAGAGAAACGTACGGAAGACTATATCTCAGGGCGTTTCAGTTGATCGAAGAGGATGGAGGGGTACTAAAATGACAACAGCTGTAGAAAAGAAAACGATATTCAATGTAGATGACCTGAATTTATGGTATGGAAATAACTATGCGCTAAAAAATATTACATTTCCAATCCTTGAGAAGGAAGTGACCGCCATCATCGGTCCTTCTGGCTGCGGGAAATCAACGTTTGTCAAAACGTTGAATCTGATGAATCGTTCCGTGCCCGGGATTAAAATGTCAGGTGAAATCAATTATAAAGGCAAAAACATTCTTTCGGACCGCATCGACCTGGTTGAGCTGAGGAAAAATGTCGGAATGGTCTTCCAGAAGGGGAATCCCTTCCCTCAGAGCATTTTTGACAATGTCACTTTCGGGCCAAAGATCCACGGTACCAAAAAGAAGGCTGAACTGGATGAAATCGTAGAAACCAGCTTAAAGAATGTTGCACTGTGGGATGAAGTAAAAGACCGTTTGGATGCTCCAGCGCTTGGACTTTCCGGCGGTCAGCAGCAGCGCTTGTGCATTGCCCGAGCAATGGCCACCAAGCCGGATGTCCTTTTGATGGATGAACCTACGTCCGCGCTTGACCCTATCTCTACGGTGAAAATCGAAGAGTTGATCGCAGAGCTGAAAAAACAATATACAATCGTCATCGTCACCCATAATATGCAGCAGGCTGCAAGGGTGTCGGATAAAACGGCATTTTTCCTTCTCGGGGACTTAATTGAATTGGACGAAACTGATAAAATCTTCTCAAATCCAGCTGACAAACGTACAGAAGACTACATCAGCGGCAGATTTGGCTGATTTTAGCTCATAAAAGACGATAAAGGGGAATGAATTCATGGTGAACAGAACGCATTTTGATAACAAATTGAAGGAACTGAAAGAAAAATTATTCGACATGGCTGATTTGGCAAAAGTATCTCTTAGGGAATCGATTGAGACACTTAAAACTCAAGACACAGAAAAAGCCAGGGAAATCATTAGCAAAGACCGTCTAATTAACAAATTTGATAACGAAATCAACAATATGGCTATCGTACTGATTGCGAAAGAGTCACCAGTAGCAACTGATTTGCGTAAAATCATCTCCGCTTTAAGAATTTGTTCCGAGATTGAACGGATCGGTGATATGGCCACCAATATCAGTAAAGCCACTCTGCACATCGGCGATCAAAAACTGATTAAACCGATTGAAGAAATCCCAAGGATGCTGTCGATTGCAGAAGAAATGCTTGAAGACGCCCTGAAAGCATTTTATGAAGAAGATGCTGCTGCTGCAAGAAAGATAGCCGACCGTGATGATGAAGTCGATGAGCTTTACGGAAAGCTAGTCCAGGAACTGATGACATACATCCCTCAATATCCGGACGAGATCAGCCAGATCACTCAGCTTGCGTTTACGTGCAGATATATTGAGCGCGTTGCCGACCATGTTACGAACATTTGTGAGAACGTCATTTACCTCGTGACCGGAGAGCGCTTCGATCTAAACGATTAATCAAGATCAGTGCCTTCCTGGGAGTACCTGTTAATCAAATAAGCGGGCTGACATAAATTTTGTCAGCCCGCTTATTTTCGTCCATACAGGTTTCAGCTATTACTTTATGATTGTATTTGCAATTTCTTCTACCGTCATCTCAGAGTTAACAAGAAAATCACCGATTTGTATTTTATCAGCATACTCATTATCCACGATAAACTGTACGAAATCCTCATCTTCACTGATAATGTTAGCATCTTTCAATTTCTCTTCAATATCACCTGGGGTCATTCCAGGTTTGATTGTCAAGGTCAATTGATATTTGTCTGTCTGGCGGGCATCTTCTTCCTTGCCTTTTTCAGACTTATATCGTTCAAGTTGTTCTTTCAAGACGGAGATTTCTTTTTCTTTTTCCTGTACTTCTGACTCATTTACGACGATACTGCCTTCTGGGATAGAAGTTGAATCCTGCAAAGGAGCCTCATGAAAATAAAGATTATAAAGAAATATGATTACGGCTGTGAACAATATGCCCGCTGAAAAGGCTCTGGTTGTCTGTTTATTCATATGGGCTCCTTTCTAAAGCGCGGAAATGATGTGGGCGACTTCCGACTTTGTAAGTGCTGATTGTTTTGCAATCTGGTCCAGCGGGGTCCCCTGCTGATGGAGGGCGATGACTTGATTCCTTACCACTTCATGAATCGGTTTCTTAAGGGAGGGATTACCTTTCCGAAACACTTCTCCGTCCATCATAAGTTCTTCCTCCAGCACTTTCAGCCGTTTTTTCAATTGATAATTTTCCTGCAGAACAGTCATCGATAACTCTTCCACTTCTTTCTCGATTGCCGCATACCTGTCTTTTTGAAAAAAAGATAGAAAGAATAATAGAATGGAAAATCCCAATAATCCAATAAGTAATGTTTCCAAAAAAATCACCTCTTGCTAATTTATTCTTCCTTATTTATAGCATAGTGGCAAAGCGTTCTCTAGTGAAGGAAAGAATAATTTGTAAAAAATCTAGTTTATTTGTCAGGCGGCTCTTGATTCAACAGTGAAAATTATGTCGTAACCTAAATGAAATCGCTTTATATACACAATTTAAGAAAAGTTGGAGAAATTATATAGGGTTTTTGCTTTATCCTTACGTTGTTTTCATCCCATTTAACAAGATACGACAAAATGCGTTTATTGTAGGTTTTTGAATGGGGTGTTACGATTGATTTAAGGATAATTGTCATAATATTTAGATGAATTCATATACTATTTGTTTATGCTGGGAGGGTCTTAAATGCTGGATGAAATAATAGAAATGAGAGAAAAGGGCATCTCGTTCAGGAAAATTGCCAAAGAGCTGGGTACGACCGTAGGAAAGGTTCAATACCAATGGGTAAAATACCAAAAGGTCCTTGAATCAGGCAGCGTTCAAATCGAACCAGCGGAAACCATAACAGAAAAAAAGAACCAGGATATCCGGATCGGGAAAGTAAAGAGAAAGGCTTCTTTAAAATCCGGCCGACAAAGCCGCAAACCCATTATGGAAGACTTCACGATTACATACTCAACCGGGGCCAGGATCTATTGTTACTGGACGATTTCGAAGGACTGGCTGGATCACTTGAAAGATCGTTTCAATCTGGACGGTGAATTGCCTTTCATTCTCAGGTTATATGATATCACCTCCATCATCTTTAATGGGCATAATCATCACTCCTATCGTGATTCTTACGTCCCTTCAACCGAATCGGATTGGTTCATAAATGGCCTTAAAGATAATAGAAGCTATTGCATGGATTTAGGGGTGCGGATCCCTTCGGGTGAATTCATTGCAATAAAGCGTTCGAATGTCATTCATACGCCGCGGACTGCTCAGGATGCCGAATATCATAGTTTAAGAGAACTAAAAGAATTCGAGCAGGGAAGAGTGAAAGAACCCAAATGGGTGGAGCATGTAAGCACATACTCATATTATGTGATGGAGCAGGAGGATAAAGCATGAGCAATAGGCAGAACGTGATGATCTTACCCCGTTTCAATGAACCTGCAATTGAAATGGAAGATAAGAAAGAGTATATAGTAAAATGTTCGACCCTGTTTAAGGAACATTTGAACCTGATCCAAGCGCTTAAAGAAAATGACGGTGAACCCATTCCGGTGATCTTGAATCCATTGGCGCTATGCCTCTTTTCGAAAGAGGAATTCATTGAGGCCGCCGACGAATACCTTCAAGGGATGCTGATGGGGGACAAGGAAGAAAAAGAAAAGTGGGTCAGGATTTACTCTCAATGGTTAAATTGGGAGAAGAAATTATCGGAAGCGTATAAAACTCTTATGAACGACGGAAAAGCCATCATCATACCGACCGCTCTGAATTCGATCCCTTTGACCCATTACCGGACCACAATCGGGGTTGAGGTACAGGTGAAGATCAGCATCGGGATTTTCAAGGAATATCTTGGACACGAACCGGAGTTTTTCTGGCTTCCACAAGCAGCCTACCTGCCGGGAATCGATCTTTATCTTCTCAAGGAAGGAATAAAAGCTTCGTTCATTTCCTCCTTTTCTTGCAAGTTCAGCGAGAAAGAGAATGAAGAAGCAGATATTCTTCACAGTCCAAGAGGATTGAAATTGATACCGGTATCTTCTAAAATTCTTCAATCGAATGCCAGGGGATCAATAGAACCGATTGCCCTGGATGATGACGGGCAGAAATTGCTGGGAGTTGCAGCTTTACCTGTAAAAGATTGGCTTACTGCACCGTCAACACTTGCACGGATCGGATTCGGTTATATGGGGATGGAGGAACAATTGCCGATAATGAAGGATGCAGAGATGAAAAATCTGCGCAAAATACATGGAATGGAAGAAAAGCTTGAGAAATTGAGTGTTGTTAAGGATATAAATGCTGCCGGCTTCAAACAGTTAACGAGAGAATTCATCGCAGCGATCCAAGGGATGTCTGAGAGTTTCTTGGACGATTCTGCCTTTAACAGGACGGCATCTATCATGATGGGGGGAGATATGGAGGATCACTTTTTTCACCACCGCAAAAAAGTGAATCCACTTCCGTCAGATGAATTATTAGAGATCCCGGGGTCAAAAAAATCGGCTCAGATTGCGGATAAGCAGGATGCGGTCTTAATTCTCAGCTGGGAGTATCCACCGAATATCATTGGGGGGCTTTCGCGGCATGTTTACGATTTAGCGAATAACCTGGTCAAGAAGGGGAAGCAGGTACACGTCCTTACTGCCCGCTCAAAGGATGCTGTTGCTTATGAAACATTGGAAGGTGTGACGATTCACCGTGTACACCCTCTGCACCCCTATGAAGAGAATTTCTTTAAATGGGTGTTCGACCTGAACCAATCTTTTGTGCAATATGCACATGAGCTGATCTCTCAGGAAAAGATTACACACATTCACGCGCATGACTGGATCGTTTCAACTTCTGCCATCAAGCTGAAGGAATTTTATTCCCTCCCGCTGATCACGACCATTCACGCAACCGAACACGGCAGAAATCAGGGAATCTACACAGAACTTCAGCAGAAGATTCACCGAGAAGAGCAGTTGCTGGTCGCTGCTTCCGACCATCTGATCGTGTGCAGCGAGCATATGAAGGAAGAAGTCCGTTCATTGTTTACTTTTGATGCACCGATCGAAGTGATACCAAACGGAGTTGAATTGGAAAGACTCGGGCAAATGACCACTGATCAATCAATAGAGGAGAGCAGGCCGTATTTCTTTTCCATCGGGAGGATGGTGCATGAGAAAGGCTTTGAAACGCTTATCAGGGCCGCTTCCCTGCTAAAACGGGACGGTCACATGGTTTCGTTCATCATTGCCGGTAAAGGACCGATGCTTGATCATTACCGCCAGCTTGTGAAAAATGAAAATCTTTATGATATGGTTTTCTTCCCTGGGTTCATTTCAGATGAGAAGAGAAACGGTTATTTGAAAAACTGTCTGGCAGTCATCTTCCCAAGTCTTTACGAACCGTTCGGCATTGTTGCCCTTGAGGCGATGGCTTTCAGGAAAGCAGTTGTTGCATCAGAGACCGGTGGACTGAAAAGCATCGTAAAGCACGAAAAGACGGGCTTGCTATTCCAGCCGGATAATGACTCGGATTTATATGAAGTTCTTCTTTCATTGCTCCATGATCCTTTAAAATCTGAACGTTTGGGGGAATTTGGTTTGAAAATGGCCGAATCCATGTTCAGCTGGGAACGGATTGCTGATCAGACCTTGCATGTATATGAAGATGTCCTCCTTCAGACAAAAGTAGAAGGGCTTCGGTGATGAAAGCCGTCATCTTAGCAGGAGGAGAAGGAAAGCGACTGAGACCGTATACGATTTCAGTCGCCAAGCCAATGGTGCCGATCCTTAATAAACCGATACTCGAGTACAGCATCAACCTGCTTCGTTCCTACGGGGTCAGGGATATCTTCATTACCACCTGTTACAAAAGCAGTACCATTAAAGAATACTTCGGAAACGGAAGCCGGTTCAACGTGAATATCACGTATTTGGAAGAAAGAAAGCCGCTCGGAACCGCCGGGGGGGTCTTTTTGGCAAAGCACCTACTCGAGGAGCCTTTTCTCGTATTGAGCGGGGATGCTTTCACGAACATCCCGATCGACCAGGTAGTCCGTTTCCACCAGAGTAAGAAAGCTGCCATGACGCTTGTGTCCAAAGATGTACCGGACCCTAGGGAATATGGTATCTGCTACACCGACCAAAGCAGGAAGCTCCTCGGGTTTAAAGAAAAACCTTCTTCATGGGAGGGCAACGAGGTAAACACCGGTGTGTATATCATCGAGCCTTTCCTTCTGCGGAAGT
This sequence comes from Rossellomorea oryzaecorticis, assembly GCF_045897515.1. Lineage (NCBI taxonomy): Bacteria > Bacillati > Bacillota > Bacilli > Caryophanales > Bacillaceae > Rossellomorea > Rossellomorea oryzaecorticis. The sequence continues at coordinate 10,636 of NZ_JBJOSA010000012.1, forward strand.
ATTCACGGAAAGGGGCATTGGACTTCAGTCATGATCTTATTCCGGCTCTGCTCCGCAACAATGAAGAAGTATATGTTTTCAAAACGAACGCTTACTGGAGGGATATCGGAAACCCGGAGGAATACAAGAAAGCACGTGAGGATCTCATGAGGGGGCAGTTTACAACAGATGCGGAAACCGCTGCCGGAAAAACCGAGACGGCCGTCCTTGATCCTTTCATTACCAGGGTTCAGGTAGCCTGTCCTAAAGTGAAAAAGCCAATCGTAGTCGCCAAACTGCTGGAAACCGAGTCCGTTCCCTTCATGGATGAACAGGAATTCAAGATTGAACACCGTGACGGTGGATGGACCAGGATTGTGAGTGATCCAGACAGGGGTTTTATCATTTATTCAAAAGCGGACAGAAAAAATCTGGCAAGGGAGCTTGCCAGGTACTATGGGAAAAAAATAAAAACATGGCAAAAGGTGTAGAGGCTGATGAATAATAAACCTAATAAAAAGTTTCATATTCAAGGGATCGCCTGGAAGGAAGCCGGATCATATATACCTCTCGAGAAAATGATGGACGGATTCGACGGTATAACAGTCAACCTGTCGGAAGCTGATGAAAATTGGGGAGAATCATTATCGTTCGAATTGGTAAATGTCACGAAGGAAATAAAGAAACTGAAAATCTTCTTTCTGGTGGAATGGCTTTCCTGTTGTGAAGAGACCATAGGAGTACTTTCCCTCTCGAAAAATGCATTCTACAACTACAGTAAAAGAGATATGGCGATGTCCAACGTGGTAACAAGTGCAGACAGTATAAAGAAATCCGTGTTCCCTTTGAATCTGAAAGGATTGCAAATGTGGAAGAAGTCTTTAAAGTCCGGAAGTCTTCATTACTATCCGATCACGAACGGTCTTCATATGATGGCCTACATGCTGGAATATACATTCAAACCTTTTGAAGTTAAACAAGGCAGGCTGTTTGCCGTTGAAGGTGCTGTAAAAGGAAATGGATTAATTTTAACGGACAGAATGAAAAACGGACTAGCATTTCAGCAGGAAAAGTGATATTATAGAAAAGTCGTATGAATAGATGAAGATAGTGAAGTTTGGAGGGAAATAATAATGCGTGTAAACATTACATTAGCTTGCACAGAAACTGGTGAGCGTAACTATATTACTACAAAAAACAAGCGTAATAATCCAGATCGTCTTGAGCTAAAAAAATATTGCCCGAAATTAAAGCGTGTGACTCTTCACCGCGAAACGAAATAAGCAGCCGGATTCTATCCGCTGCTTTTTTTTATACTTCTTTTTAGCAGCCAGGTGATCTGCTGATATAATAGTCTGTGAAAAGGAGGGACAATATGGACAAAAAAGAAATGAGAATAAGTCAGCTTGAGGTGTTAAAAGCGATTTCTCCGTTGGAATATGAACAAAAATGTTATTCAATCGAACAGCGCCTCTTTCGGTCCGAATTCTGGAAGAGCAGTGAAGTCATAGCGGTAACTGTCTCAAAGCCCCCTGAAGTAAATACGTGGAACATCATTAAAAGGGGCTGGGAAGAAGGGAAGACGATATGTGTCCCGAAATGCAAGCCGGCAGGAAAAGAACTGATCTTTCATGAACTGAAATCGTTTCAGGAGCTTGAGAAAGTCTATTATGAGCTGTACGAACCCATCCCTTCCATTACTCCACCCATACATAGGGACAGCATCCAGTCAGTGATCGTCCCGGGTATCGCCTATACACAAAAAGGGTACCGGCTCGGATTCGGCGGGGGGTATTATGACCGCTTTCTTTCAGGGTATAAGGGGAAGACCTTATCATTGGCATTCAGTGATCAGCTGGTAAAAAGTCTGCCTGTGGAACCGTTCGATATTCCGGTAGCTGAAATCTTAACGGAAAGTGAACGTATACAGTGTGACTGAAATTATTATTGTCTATATGACTATACTGTTGGTTGCCATAGGGGGATGGAAAACGGACAATCTGAGTCCTTCCGGAGCCGTAGCCGCTTTTCTTATGGGTTTGATCATCACCCAGTTTTATCATTGGAGGGGCCTGTTGTTGATCGGGGCATTCTTTCTGAGTTCCAGCATATGGTCAAAGCTGTTTTCCTCTTCAAAAAAAGAAATAGAAGGACGGCTCGCGAAGACCTCCGTCCGAGATTGGCAGCAAGTTGCTGCGAATGGCGGGCCTTCGGTTCTTTTCATCTTATTGTTCCATTTTACCGGCAATGACTGGTGGCTCAACTCATTTGCAGCCGCTGTTGCTGCAGCAAACTCTGATACATGGGCTTCCGAAATCGGTCCATTGAGTAAAAAAGCACCGCTCTCAATCCGGTCTTTCAGGAGAGTGGAAAAAGGGACTTCCGGGGCTGTATCCCTGATCGGCACAATTGCATCATTCGCAGGGGCTGTCTTTATCTCTCTCTTGTTCGTTGTTTTCATGGAGTCATTTGACTGGACGATGTTTATCATGATTACAGCTGCAGGTTTTCTTGGAAATGTATTCGATACGGTGGCAGGCGCATACTGGCAGGCTGAATTTAGATGTACTGTATGTAATTCCTCCACTGAATCACCCGTTCATTGTGGTACTGCCACTGTAAAAAATAAAGGGTCTACGTGGCTGAACAATGAAGCTGTGAACTTTTTGTCCAGCCTTTTTGCAGGGGTGATCCTTTTTTTGATGCTTGTGATAATAATTGGATAAACTTCCGTATTATAATCCAAACTATTCTCAGGAGGGATCAAGATGAACGGATGGATCAAATGGCTCGTAATCGGCAGCTTCATTCTCTTTTTGCTGCCTAACCGCTATCGTATACTCAACCTGCTCCTGGGGAATTTTCTTATCCGCCGCTTTGCTGTTCAAGGAGCAATGAGCATACCCGCAATTCGCTCGAAATTCATTCAAAGTACATTCAGGTAGAAAAACCGCTCGAAAGGGACTTTCCTTCTCGAGCGGTTTTTTATGCGGTAACTAGACTCTGACCCTTATAACTTTACATTCTAAAAAAGGTAAGGGTATAGTAGCAGTAAATCAAGGAAGCCTTAGGGGTTCCTGTAAAAAAACAGAAAGTAGTGGATGTAGTGAATTTACGATATCATTACCTCTTTTGGAAGATGGCGCTTTACTTAATCGAACAAAAGCATTACCGGATCCTGAATCTGTCACAGGAGCAGGATGAAATCTGGTTCGAATCCACGGTCTTAAAAGATCCTGATGTCATTAGGCTGCGCCTGAAAGATCTCGATTGGGGTTCATGGCTGGAACGGGATATTGAACAAACTGTCCGGAATGCAGATATGATAAGAAAAAAGCTCCGAAAACGAAATATGAAAATGAAAAATATATACATAACCACCTATCCGCCTGTTGATGGTGCAGAAGGAATGATCACTGATGATTCTCATGTAGGGAAGGCTGCCGTAGAATCCATTCTGATCGACGAATCAACCGGAAAAGAAACGCTTAAACAAGACACATTATTCAGTGATGGTGACTGGGAGCTTCCTCCCGAGGTGCTTGAAGCGAACGTCGAATGGATGAGAAGAAGTGCGGTGAACGCGTCAGCAAAGCAGGCGAAGAGAGATAGGGAGTTGTTTGAAAAGGGAAAACCGTTCTTCACTTATCTCTTCATCGCGGTGCAGCTCATCATGTTTGCGATACTTGAGATGAATGGTGGAAGCCAGGACCCTCAAACGCTGATCAAATATGGGGCAAAATATAATCCGCTGATCATTGAAGGAGAATGGTGGAGACTCATCACGCCGATATTCTTACATATCGGGCTGCTGCATCTGCTCATGAATACCCTTGCTCTCTACTATCTGGGCATTGCTGTAGAAAGGATATATGGACGTATCCGTTTTGTCTTCATCTACATGCTGTCAGGGATCGCAGGCTCATTTGCAAGCTACCTTTTCACTTCTAACCTTTCGGCGGGAGCGAGCGGAGCCATCTTTGGATGTTTTGGTGCCCTTCTTTATTTCGGGGTGCTGTATCCGAAAATCTTTTTCCGCACGATGGGCTTCAATATCATAGCGGTCATCATTTTAAATCTGGCTTTCGGATTCACGGTCCCAGGCATAGATAACGCCGGTCATCTCGGCGGTTTGGCAGGAGGTTTCCTTGCTGCCGGGATTGTCAGTGTCCCGGGTAATCGCAGGATTTTCAGGCAGTTTCTCATCTTGTCGGCTACCGTAATTCTTATCGGAGTATTTTATGCCGGCGACCGGCAGTCAGCTCCTTCTGAATGGGATATTAATACAGTGAACGGCGTGGCCCAGGAAAAAATTGCAGATGAAGAATGGTCGGAAGCTGAAGAATTGTTGAATGAAGTCATTGAAACGGGCACGCCGAATGCAGAGACTTACTTCTATCTTTCATATGCTGAAATAAAACTTGGGAAAACAGACACCGCCAAGGATCATTTGAGGAGTGCCATCGAGAAAAGGGATGATTTCCACGAGGCGCATTATAATCTAGCTCTGATCCTGATTGACAGCGGTGACCGTGAAGAGGCACTCAAACAAGCCAGAAAAGCTTACAGCCTCAATAAAAATGAGAAAAAATATAAAAAATTGGTTGATGAGTTAGAGGGGGCTTCCTAGGATGGCGTTACCCTCTGCCTCAATAAGGAAGGATTTCCGTCTTTGTCTACCAGAACAACAAGAACTTCTTTTTTATCTTTCTTGATCAGAATTAGGGGGATGGTACTGTCGATTGAATCGATGATTGTACCGTCTTCCTTTTTTATTCCTAAATAATAGTTTTTATACAGTCCTTCCCAAAGGTTTCCGATGAGCCTATCCCATTCTGCCTTCTCAAACCCTTCCAAGGGGTCTTCCTCAAACCTTGGTAATTCAGTGAGCGGTACAGCTGTGTATTCTTCGAGAGGGATACCGTACGTTTCGACTGCTTTTTCCCATAAGTAGTCCAGCTGCTGAGATGTCACCCTGTCGAGGATGGTCTTCCATTCTTTTTCTGCGTCTGTTACAGGCTGTCTGAAAGAGTTGAGCGGGCTGAAATTAGAATCGATGACATAAAGCGTATCCTCAGTCATCTTTTGTGCACTGGTATAAGTCGCGTCTTCATCTTCATGAATTTCAGAGTAATGAAAAGCTACTGCCTCCAAGAGGCTGCTTTCTTTCCATTCTATGGTTTTTTCCTGGACGATCCCATCGGTATCCTGCTCCCATTCATTCATCTTCCCCTTCAGTCTCCCGTTGATAAATAAGAAACCCACATCCTGGCGCAGATAAGCCGGTGTATCCAGCTTGGAGGAAATCTTCCATTTCACTTCATATACATTATCTTTTTTTTCAGGAACAAGCGTGAGAAGGGTCGAAGCCGATTCATAGGCAACATTTTCATTGATCGGGAAAAAAATGATGCTTTCCTCTGTCCGCGGCTGATATATAAACTCGATGCCGACCGCCAGTATGACCATAAGGATCAAGAAGGGAAGGGCGTTCCGTAAGATTTGTTTCATATCGTTCACCTCAGTGGTTTGTCCGTTGTTAATTCCTATGTCATAAGAGGTTTTAATATGTTCCAAGGTATGATTTATGTGCAGGTTGTCTAGTATGGTAAAGATGGTAAAACATGTTAACTTATGAGGGGTGAAGGCTGAAATGACGATGGAGAAAAAGCCTGTCTCTGCGAAAATAGAGGAGAATACAAGCTTTCTGAAAGAAGTTCTGGCTGTTGATAAGAGTTTTGATGTCATAAAGCTGGATTTAGAATATGCGGAACGTAAAATGGCGATGTTTATGGTGGACGGGTTCGTAAAAGATGATATCATGCATTACTTAATGAAGCTGCTGGCAGGACTGAATCCGGAACAGCTGGAAGAAAACACGCTGGAGAAATTATTAAAAACTTATATCCCGTATATCGAGATTGAACAAGTGGACGACCTGAATAAAGTCGTGGATCTGGTGCTGGCAGGACCGACGGCTCTCGTCGTGGACGGCATCGATAAAGTCATCATCATCGATGCGAGAACCTATCCGGTCAGAGGACCGCAGGAACCGGATATCGAAAGAGTTGTAAGGGGTTCAAGGGACGGATATGTGGAGACAATCGTATTCAATACCGCCCTTACCAGAAGGAGGGTGCGCGACCCATCCCTCCGCATGGAATATATGCAGGTGGGCAGAAGGTCGAAAACGGATATTGTCGTGTCCTATCTGGAGGACATCGCCGACCCCCACTTAGTTAAAAAAATAAAGAATTCCATTTCTAAAATTGACACAGATGGACTGCCGATGGGAGAAAAAACGCTGGAAGAGTACATATCGGGAAGGCACTGGAACCCATATCCGATGGTGAGGTATACGGAGAGGCCGGATACTGCCGCAGCCCATTTATACGAAGGGCATGTCATCATCATGGTGGACGGGTCACCGAGTGTATTGATCACTCCTACGACCTTTTGGCATCATTTGCAGCATGCAGAAGAATACCGTAACAAGCCATCGGTTGGGGCTTATCTGCGTTTTGTAAGATTTATAGCAGTGTGGAGTTCCATCTTCCTGCTTCCTCTCTACTATTTATTTGCCGTGCAGCCAGACCTCCTGCCGGAACAATTCAGCTATGTCGGACCGAATGAAACGGGAGAAGTTCCCTTATTCCTTCAGTTCCTGCTGATCGAGATAGGGATCGATATATTGAGGATGGCCGCAATCCACACACCTTCATCGCTCGCCACAGCACTGGGCCTTGTAGCTGCGTTGATGATCGGTCAGGTTGCCGTTGAAGTCGGCCTGTTTGTAAACGAAGTGATCCTGTACCTTGCAATCGCTGCAATCGGGACATTTTCCACCCCGAGTTATGAACTCAGCCTGGCAAACCGGCTCGTGCGGATCTTTCTGCTCGCTGCCACTGCACTATTCGGCGTTTACGGTTTCGTCATCGGTGTCATGGCCTGGATCATTGCACTATCAAGAATGAAATCATTCGACATCCCTTATATGTGGCCGTTCATCCCATTCAATTTCCGGGCTTTCAGAGACGTATTCCTGCGCTCGCCGATGCCCCTCAAAAACAGAAGGCCGCGCTTCCTGCATCCAAAAGACCCGGACCGCTAGGAATAAATAGTTTGAAGACTACCTTTGGTGTTAAACCTAGAAGGTAGTCTTTTTTGAACTTTGCTAAAGATTGAAGGTCTGTTCCAGAGGGCATCAGTAGTGAATTGGAGTGCAAGACGAAGACTCCTGGGGGAAGAGTAGCTGATAAGAAAAGCGGAAGGGCTTTGCTCAGAAGCGAGTGCTATAAGACGAATTCTACGAAGGCTTTCATTCGTTTCTGGTCGGTATGGCTTATGACATATGCCTCTAAGCTCTCCAGCTAGACAAGTGAGACCCGTAAACTTGCCGTATTATCATGAACGTAACTAGTTCCTTACCCGTAACATCGTAGGTTAATTTGGTAAAAATGTTTTTGGTAAACCAAATACCAAATCAGAGGTGCATTACGGTAGGACTGGTTATTATGAAGGATACCATAAAATAGTAGGTTTAGACGTATAGTGAATCTGACCTTTATACTGAATGATAAAATGTGAAACCCTACGAATATAGGTGATAATCCATTTCAGGATAAAAGTGTGTAGACTTATCCATATTCAAAAACGATTCCAGCGGTTGATTGGAGTGCAAAACGTAGACTCCTGCGGGAAAAGCGAGTTAGGTGAGACCCCGCAGGAGCAGCGCGACGAGGAGGCTCACCAACCGCCCGCGGAAAGCGAAGTTTTGCACGGAAATCAATAGCGGAGATGAGTGGAATCAAAAAAAAGTCAACTGCGTTGATAAACCACTTTTATGAAGAAAGAATTGAGAACACCCGGCATTTGTCATATACTTTAGTGGGAAGAAAGAAAGCAGGTGTAAGAATGAGAACGATCTATGACATTCAGCAGTTTTTGAAAAGCTATGGAACCATCATTTATACCGGACACCGTCTTTCAGACCTGCAGCTCATTGAAGACGAACTGAAGGAGCTTTACAAATCCCAGCTGATTGAAATGAGGGAGTTTCAGACAGCTCTCTTGATATTAAGGCAGGAAATTGCAATGGAAAAAGAAAAACAAGAAAAATAAGGGTGATTAGATGACAGAACAATGGCTGGTCGGAGTCGACTTGGGCGGCACGACGACAAAAATAGCATTTCTAAGTAAATACGGAGAGCTGCTACATAAATGGGAAATCCCTACGGATAAATCCGAAAACGGAAAAAACATCATCGTCAACATAGCAAAAGCGATCGACCGGAAACTCGAGGAACTCGGACAGAGCAAGGCAAAGCTGGTCGGGATCGGCATGGGTGCACCAGGGCCGGTGGATATGGCAAAAGGCATTATATATGAAGCAGTCAATCTCGGATGGGATACAAATACCCCGCTGAAAGATCTGCTTGAAGTGGAAACCGGCCTTCCGGCTGTCATTGACAACGATGCAAACTGTGCTGCACTCGGTGAAATGTGGAAAGGTGCAGGGGACGGTGCAAAGGATCTTGTCTGTGTCACACTCGGTACAGGTGTAGGCGGAGGCGTCATCACCAACGGAGACATCGTACATGGGGTAAAAGGCGCCGGCGGAGAAATTGGACATATAACAGTCGTTCCCGAAGGTGGTTTTCAGTGCAATTGCGGGAAGACAGGGTGCCTTGAAACGGTTGCTTCCGCCACTGGAGTTGTGCGCCTCGCAAATGAAAAGCTGAATTCGACTTCCGATCACTCAACATTGAGGGATATCCGAAATGAAAAAGGGAAGGTCAGTGCCAAAGATGTATTTGATGCGGCAAGGAGCAATGATGAATTGGCTGTAAGCGTTGTCGGACAACTTGCTTTCTATCTTGGTCTCGCATTGGCGAATTTAGGGAATGTTTTGAATCCAGAAAAAATCGTGATCGGAGGAGGGGTGTCACAAGCAGGGGATATATTATTGAAACCAGTACTAAGCTGCTTTGAACAATTCTCTTTTCCGACTGTCAGGACATCGACCGGCCTGAGCATCGCGACATTGGGTAATGACGCAGGTGTGATAGGTGCGGCATGGCTGGTGAAAAATAAGATCTGATTTTCGCTGAGACCTGAGCTCCCATAAAGGGGGCTTTTTTTTGATGGGGAAAATCTACTGTTCCGCCAGCCGGAGGGGGACTCATGACCTGTAAGGCTCTTATGGAGACACAGTGTTTCCTGGGTCTATGGGTTCGTTTTGAATAAAAAAGGAGAATATGAAACTTTTAGTTGTTTTAAACGTCTAATAGTAAGGGTAGGAGAATAAGGTGTAAAATACTATTTTACACGGGTTGTATGATATTGGGTTTGACGTTTTGTAAAAAAAGTATTAAGATAACACATGGTTCTAATTTAAAATTTACTTATTTTACCAGTTAAAAAATTACATTTTATGTTACATACGAACGAACACGTAAGTAGCAAGGAGGTTACAAAATGAAGATAAATAAGATTCCAAAGGTACCATTAGTCCTCATTGCAGCGCTGCTCCTTTGGATAAAAACATATATCGTCTATAAAACTAGTTTTGATATAAAAATAGAAAACACGATCCAGGAAATCATCCTTTTCATGAATCCATTAGGGTTCCTGCTGTTCATATTCGGAATCGGGCTCTTAATGAAAAAAGATAAATCCCGCACCCGCTATATGATCATCACAAGTTTCGTGTTGTCTTTCATCCTTTATGGGAATGTAGTCTTCTATCGATTCTTCGATGACTTCCTTACGCTCCCTGTATTATTCCAGACAAGCAACTTCTCCGATTTAGGGGGCAGCGCCAGTGCCATCATGAGTTGGAAAGATATGTTTTACTTCGTGGATGTCTTCGTCCTGATTGCGTTAATCAAATTCTTGCCTTCATGGTTTTCTCTTAAAAATTACAGCCGGGCAAGCAGGAGGGCTTATTTCCTCGTTGCGACAGCACTTGTCTTCTTCAATCTTGGACTGGCTGAATCCGAAAGGCCGCAGCTTCTCACGAGAACGTTCGACCGTGAAATGCTCGTAAAGAACATCGGGACTTACAATTACCATATTTATGATATTTTCCTGCAATCGAAATCTTCCGCCCAAAGAGCATTGGCGGACGGCAGCGAGCTGGCGGATATTGATAATTACGTAAGAGCAAATTACATTGAGCCCGATAAAGAGATGACGGGCATCGCAAAAGACAAGAATCTGATCATCGTTTCCATGGAATCACTCCAGAATTTTGTCATCAACAGTAAAGTGAACGGCGAAGAAGTTACTCCTTTCTTAAATGATTTCATCGGAGAAAGCTATTACTTTGATAACTTCTATCATCAAACGCAGCAGGGGAAAACGTCGGATTCCGAATTCATCTTGGATAATTCCCTTTACCCGTTGAACCGAGGGGCCGTTTTCTTCACACATTCAGGCAACGAATTCGACTCCATGACAGAAAAGCTCGATGCAAACGGCTATTACACAACGGCAATGCACGCCAATAATAAGAGCTTCTGGAATCGTGATATCATGTATGATTCCCTCGGGTATGAGCGCTTCTATTCTTTACCTGATTATGAAGTGACCGAAGATAATTCCGTTAACTGGGGAATGAAAGATATCCCGTTCTTCGAACAATCAGTGCAGCACATGAAAGAAATGCCAAAGCCATTCAGTACCAAAATGATCACACTGACAAATCATTACCCGTTCACACTGGATGAAGAAGATAAGTTAATCGAGCCGTATACTTCTAAGGACGGTACTGTAAACCGTTATTTCCAGACAGTCCGTTACATGGATGAGGCGTTGAAGAACTTCATCAACGATCTGAAAGAATCAGGACTTTACGAGAATTCCGTCATCGTCATGTACGGTGATCACTACGGCATCTCTGAAAATCATAATACGGCAATGAGTCAGTATCTCGGGAAAGAAGTCACTCCGTTTGTGAGTACTCAACTGCAGAGAGTCCCGCTCATTATCCATGTGCCCGGACAAGAAGGCAAGACGATTTCCAAAGTCGCAGGACAAATCGATTTGAGACCTACAATCTTGAACCTGTTGGGAATCGATACGAAAAAAGATATCCAATTCGGAGGGGACATCTTCTCTGACCAGCATGAAGATTTCACCATCCTGAGAGACGGACGCTTCATTACAAAGGATTATGTGTATGCAGGTGAGAAATGCTGGGATAAGGAGACAGAAGAAAAAACCGACATGAAATTCTGTAAACCATATCAAGAGCGTGTCACAGAAGAACTCGACTATTCCGATAAGGTCATCTATGGAGACCTGCTCCGCTTCTATGAAGAAACAGAGTATCGGGATGAAGAACAATAATTGATTGCAGAGCTTGCGAATAAGATTCGCAAGCTCTTTTTTTGTCATGAAATAATGAGCGAATCATATGAGTAAGTATGGATGTATAGCAGGGAGGTCTCATGATGAAAATCAGTGTTAGGAGCGGGGATACATTCTGGTACTACAGTCAGCTGTTTTTTATACCGGCAGGACTGATCATCGATTCAAATCCATCTCTGGATCCGAACGCCTTGAAAATCGGGTCAGAAGTGGAAATACCGGGGTTCATCAAAGAAAGTTATACAATTAAACAAGGAGATACATTCTGGAAGCTCGCGGAGCAGCGGAATATCCATGTTGACGGTCTGCTGCTTTTGAATGGTAATATAAATCCCGATGCCTTGAAGATCGGTTCGGCCATCATTTTGCCTTCAAGGGTCACTACACCTATTGTCAATGGAAGACAGGGGTACAGTTTTGATATATTACAAAGGGATTTAACAAGACTGAAAGAAATATATCCATTCATCAGATTGCGTTCGATTGGCGAGAGTGTATTGGGGAAACCGCTTTATAAAATAAAAATAGGGGACGGTTCCAAAAAAGTCCACATGAACGCATCTTTTCATGCAAATGAATGGATCACGACTTCGGTCTTAATGACATTCCTGAATGATTTTTTACTTTCGTTGACGAATATGATACCTATAAGGGGAGTAGAGACATTGTCCGTCTATAAGGCGGTGACACTCTCGATTGTTCCCATGGTGAATCCAGATGGGGTGGATCTTGTCCTGAAGGGGCCTCATTCAGCGATGAAGGATCAATTGTTGAACATAAATAATGGGAGCTCTGATTTTACGGGATGGAAGGCAAATATACGCGGCGTGGATCTTAATAATCAGTTTCCTGCGAAATGGGAACTTGAAAAAGAAAGGAAAGAAGTAAAGTCCCCGGCCCCCCGGGATTTCCCAGGTGATAAGCCCCTTTCTGAGCCAGAGACGATTGCAATGGCAGAGCTTGCACAGGAAGAATTGTTCGATCGGATGCTTGCTTTACACACACAGGGCAAAGAATTTTACTGGGGATATGAGGGACTGGAACCTCCTGAAGCTGAAAGGCTTGCCGAAGATTTCGAACGGGTCAGCGGCTACAGATCTGTAAGGTACATTGACAGTTATGCGGGATATAAGGACTGGTATATAAAAGAATATAGAAAACCGGCATTTACTCTGGAACTTGGTAAAGGGATCAACCCCCTCCCCCTCTCGCAATTTGACGAGATATATAGAGATACATTGGGGATCTTTCTTGTTTCAATATATAGATGGTACTAATTTAATGGGTCAAGTAAAAAAATAGTCTTTTTTACCTGTTGAAATTAAAAATATCATAGTAGATTTTTAAGTGAAAGAGGAGTAAAATGAATCATCAGCTTTATTATTGTGATATCGTTCCTATAATGAAACCAACATGAAATGAATAAAAGAGTGGTGACCTTTGTCGATGCTGGATGGAGCAGAATCAATTGGTCATCATTTTTTGAATTTTTGTAATGTTTTTATCATATTATTGAAACATTTTGGTCTGTAATACGTACTAATTCATATAGGCGAATTTTTCGGTGAAAATAAAAAGGGGGAGTGTCTTAGTGAAAAAACTAGTCTTTATATTATTATTGGGCAGTTTGATAATGTTGGCTGGCTGCCAATCTAAAATCACTGATGCTCCCCAGACCGGTGAACAGAACCCGCAAAAACAAGAACCGTTGAAAGTAATAGGGAAAAGCATATCATCCGATACATTTATCGAAAACATCGATTGGCTATCCGATCGCGAAATCTTGACTGTAATCGAAGAAAAGGGGGCAGCGGCCTTATATATTACAGACGTCTTTAAAGGGGACAAGGAAAAGCTTGCTGAAATACCTTCTTCCTATGTCCGCTCCATGGTTTCTCCCGATAAAAGCAAGATCCTCATCCATTCAGCACCTGCTACTTACTCAGCGTTGATTACGATCATCGACCTCGATGGAAAAGAGATATACAGCAGTGAAATTCCGTCTTCAGAACTAACATACGTTTGGAATGCGTTCAATACAGACAAACTTCTGATTACGAGTTTTGCAGAAGATTGGAGCTTTGAAGTATTTGAACTGGACCTGAATTCCCCTGAGTTACGATTATTGGATGTGGAAGAGCCCTTCTTGAAATGGAATTCCGAAGTATCGGTCCTTTATCAGGACTGGAACAGTGAGGAAATCAGTATATCAGCCCCTTTGATGGCCCAAAATATTCTGGATGGAAAAAAAGAAACGATTGATACGGCAAGTGTCCATTTTGAACGCTTCCCTCATTCCCTCCTTTCTGTCCATGATAATGAGAATAAGGATGATCGTTTCATGTACCAATTCATCAATGAAAACGGAGAAATCCTCTCTGAGTTCCAGGCGACATTACTGAGCCGGTATTCCGATTGGTTCATTCCTTTCTATGATATGATAGATAATAATGATGAACTGATTACCTTTAAAGCAAATGAGGCAGGCTCTTATGATACATATTCCGGTACGTTTTCTTTGGAAAAATGGAATGTGACTGATGGGAGTGAGGAGACACTGATGACAGGTCTTGCTGCTGAACCACTCCAATGCTCTCCAGCCGGGACTCCTTGTTTGTATGGTAATCAACTTGAAAAAATCATTGATACCAATGATGCATCCATCATTGAATTAGTAAAAGAGGAAGGGTAGATAGTATGGCAATCGTAGACGTAACTGTTATTCCTATTGGGACTGAAACACCAAGTGTGAGTTCGTATGTTGCTGATCTTCAGAAAATCCTGCAGAAGCATGAAGATGAAGGGAATATCCGGTATCAGCTTACACCGATGAATACAATCATAGAAGGGGAACTTTCCACCTTGCTCGGAGTGATACAGGAAATTCACGAGGCCCCTTTCCAAAAAGGGATCAAGCGTGTGGCCACAAATATCAGAATCGATGATCGGAGAGATAAAAAGGGGACAATGGAAGGCAAACTTGCTTCCGTTAAGGCCCATATGGAGTAAGAAATATAGACTGTATCTCTCAAAAAGAAAAAACCCTCCATGACGGAGGGTTTTTTTCTTTTTGATTCTAGTGGCCACCCGGGTATCCGGAGTGAAGGACAGTCATAATTGTAAACCAGCCAAAAACACCTAGAGTTGCCAATGAAAACACGATTCCAAGACCATTCTTGTTTTTGAATGTGCTTACCACTGCGAATAAAGCCAATAGTGTGACCAATGCTGTAATAATTACAAGACCCATTTATATGACCCCTTTCATTGAAAATACGTTTTCCTAACAACGCTTACAAAATACATATAATCGTATGTACATAAATGCACTCATTAACATTTTATATTTTTTTCCTCTGTTTGTCGAGGTCTAAAAGTTTGACACTTCTATGGCACCGAATTTGTTTTTTTCTGATCCCTGCATCTGCTACAATAATTATATCCCGATACCATAAAGGAGGTAAAAGAATGAAATGGAAACAAATGCCCTTAGGCCCGCTGCAGACAAACTGCTATATCCTTTGGAACGATAAGAAAAACTGTCTAATCGTAGATCCGGGTGCAGAAGGTGAGAAACTTGTAAGCTGGCTGAATGAACATAACCTTAAGCCCCTTGCCATTTTATTGACGCATGCCCATTTTGATCATATTGGAGCAGTCGATACAGTCAGGCATACATATAATATTCCGGTATATATCGATGAGAAAGAATCGGAATGGCTGACCGATCCCGGCCTGAATGGTTCCGGTTTATTCGGAATGGGTAAGATTCAAGCGGCACCTGCCGACAGAATCATAACATCTGAACATACCCTTACCATTGATGAATTTACACTTCAGGTGTTCAAGACACCCGGCCATTCTCCGGGAAGTCTTTCCTATTATGCGCAAAGTGAAGGAATAGTATTTGCAGGAGATACACTTTTTATGGGAAGCATCGGCCGGAGTGACCTGCCCGGAGGCGATCATCAAGAGCTCCTGTCAAGCATCCATGATCATCTGCTCACTCTTCCGGAAGAAACAGAAGTCCTTCCAGGCCACGGTCCGGCAACTTCGGTGGGAAATGAAATGGACGGCAATCCTTTCTTGAATGGATTTTAAGAGAAAGAAAAAAATTCCCTTTAGCATTTAAGCTAAAGGGAATTTTTTTAGTGTCCTCCTGCACCCGGAGTCATCATAAAGGTCGTCCAGTAAGTAAACCCAGCGAAGAACACAGTCAGATAGGCACCGAAAATATAAATATACATACGTTCGGAAAGTTTTAAGTAGCTTAACATAATGAAGAATCCTGTTTGGCCTAAAAAGATTAATGATGTCGTTGTCATATCGCCAAGATAAAACATTACAGCAAAAATTCCAGTCCAGAATCCAAGAACTCTGTACATACGATCCATATGTAACCCTCCTTTGCACCCTAAGTCCATCATTCAATATTATAAATGAATCATACTGCAAAAGTAAATATCTGTTTGATGATAGTTTGTGACGATTACGTGATTTCTACTCCCAGAAGCTGAAAACGTATTCCGAAACCGCCTTCACCCTGCTATTAGCAAGGTTTTGAAGCGTTTGAAAAAAATTCATAAATTACCGAGTGTAATTACTGTACAAAAGTTATACAAAAAGTATACAATGTATTTAACTAATAAGGTAACTTGCTTATTTATACAATTAAAGGAGGAATTCAAATGGAAAACTTAACGTTTTTTACTTATCCAAGCTGTACCTCTTGTAGAAAAGCAAAAAAATGGCTCAATGCAAATTCAATTGCTTTTGATGAACGCCATCTTTTCAGGGATACACCGACCCATGATGAGCTCGTCCAACTACTCTCATTAACTACTGAAGGCCTCGATGAAATCCTGGCCACCCGAAGCCAGACATTCAAACAGCTTGGGACGGATGTAAATGACCTGCCTTTATCCAAAGTGATCGACCTGATCGTCCAGGAACCGAAACTCCTTCGCCGCCCGTTATTGACCGACGGAAAAAAGCTCGTCGTCGGATACAATCCTGACGGCCTTAAGAGCTTTTCCGGTAAAAAGAGCAGTTTGAAGAAGAGCAGTTAGAGAGAAATAGAAGAGGCAGCCATCTTTTTTTTAGATGGCTGCCTCTTCTGTTTTTGAGGGAGGCTGGGTTTATAATGTTGATTGTGATTGGGCCGCCTCCGTTTTTCGGTTGTCCAGCTCCGGCGGCTAGAGACTCGAGGTCATAAGATGAACTTACCAAAAAGGCAAAGAACGCCTTTCCGGTAAGTTCATCTTATGCTTGTCGCTCCTAAACGAGCCGCCTCCGCTTTTCTAACTGGGCTAGCTGGATTCGAACCAACGCATGTCGCAGTCAAAGTGCGATGCCTTACCGCTTGGCTATAGCCCAATGGGATGTTACAAGAGATAGTATGAGAAGGTTGGGTGGAAAATATACAGTGTGTTTAAAGTTTTTTTAGATAGATTATTTAATAAGAGGCAAAGGTTGATACAGAAGCTTAGAAAAGGAGTCTAGATTAGAATTATTCTTGTAAGATCATAAAATTCAAATTAGGATCATATTTTTCAGTTTAGGATCATAAATTCTTAATTTGGCGCGTATTTTTTGTCGAATGGATCATAAAACCTGAAAATGGATCATAAATCATGATCGCTCCGGAATTTCAGCGATGCATTCCGGTCATTATTCATCAAAAACTTAAAAAATTTATAAAAAAGGTAAAAAAATCCTTTGAAAATGGATATATTTTTATCCTATTGTCCGCATCTTCAACAAAAACCAAGCTGGAACCACTGCAAAGACAAAAGCAAAGCTATAGTTAACGCCCCTTTGAAAAACTTTCCATCTCAACTCAGAAAAATAAAGGATTTTGTAAACTTTTGTCGTATATAGTAGTTATGGAAAAAGAAAGGTGGTGCCACAACGATATATCAATCAGTAGAAGCTCTTTCAGAGATCATGCTCAAGGATGCCATTACCAATGATGCATCCGATATTCACTTTATCCCCAGACTCAATGATTACCACATCCAGTTCCGCAAGACGGGGGTGCTGTCCCCATTTCAATCGATCCCCCACGAACAAGGTGAAAGACTCATCGCCCATCTGAAATTCATGGCGCAGATGGATATCGGGGAAAAACGGAAACCTCAAAGCGGATCCTTCAACACGATGATCAAAGACTCCCCGGTTTCCCTCAGGATCTCCACACTGCCTACCAATCATCTCAAAGAAAGCCTGGTCATCCGGATCCTTCCGCAGGAGTTTCAGGTCCCGCTCGAAAAAATGTCCCTTTACCCTTCTTCAGCAAAAAAACTTCTAGCCCTTCTCATGTATTCCCATGGACTCATCATTTTCACAGGCCCTACTGGCAGCGGGAAAACCACGACCTTATATTCGCTCGTCCATCATTGCTCGTCCGCTCTCAACCGAAATGTCATCACGTTGGAAGATCCCATTGAGAAAGATCATGAAGATATGGTGCAGATTCAAGTGAATGAAAAAGCTGGAATCACTTATTCTGCGGGATTAAAAGCCATATTGAGGCATGATCCCGACATTATCATGGTCGGCGAGATCAGGGACAGGGAAACTGCTGAGACTGCAATAAGGGCAGCGCTTACCGGCCACCTGGTTTTAACTACCTTACACACCAAAGACGCCAAAAGTGCGGTTTACAGGCTGATGGAACTGGGGGTGCACTGGCATGATATACAGCAGACTTTGATAGGGGTATCCGCTCAAAGACTATTGAAACTCAAATGTTCAGTGTGTGAGACTGATTGCAATACGGATTGTAAAGGCAAAGGTCCGGTGAAAAGGGCCTCGGTCTATGAAATTGTGACGGGCAGTGCACTTAAGGAAGTGATTAAAGAAGCGAGGGGAGAAGATGCATATTATCAGTATCCTACTCTTCGTACACTGATCAACAAGGGGGTGGCATTGGGATTTGTTCCGGATTCTGAGTTCCGCAAATGGATACATGAAGAAAATGGATGACCAAGGGAAGTTCCTGAAGAGGACGGGTGATCTACTGGAAAAGGGATATACATTTTCAGAAGCGATTGATTTTCTTCTTGTGCCGGGGCGGAACGGTTCAATTAAATTAAAAAAGAGGATCACCAACTCTCTCCAAAAAGGAGAGCCACTCTCATCGATATTCGACCGTCAGTTCAACATGCCAAAGCAGGTATCCGCTCAGATTTATTTTGCAGAACATCATGGCGAGATGGGTGCCACGCTTAAGGAAGCAGGGGATTATCTCCTGAAAATGAGTGAGGGCAGACAAAAACTAGTGAAGGTCCTTCAATATCCTCTTTTTCTCGTAATGATCGCCATCATGCTCATGGTACTCCTCCGCAGGATTTTGTTCCCGCGCTTCCAATCGTTATACCATTCATTAGGTTATGATCAATCAGATAATTATAGTTACCTCTTTTGGTTCATCGAAAGTTTCCCCTCATATTTTTTGGGGTTCATCCTGATTGTGGCAACGATCATCCCCTTCATTTATTTATTCAGAAATAAGTTATTCCAGGTAAGCCATATCACTTTCTTGATAAGATTCCCGCTGTTGTCTTTTTTCATCAAGCATGGGCAGACACATTTCTTTGCGAGGGAACTCAGCTTTCTGCTGAAAAATGGTGTGTCGATCACTGAATCTCTTAAAATCATTGAGAGGCAGACATATCGACCCGTCCTGCAATACATTTCAAAAAAACTGCTGGACGGTTTGAAAGAAGGCCGGCCGCTGTACGACTGCACCTCTAAGATTTCCTTTTTCCAGGAAGAGTTATCTTATGTTGTTTCCCACGGTCAAAAAAACGGGAGGCTTGCAGATGAATTGAAAATGTACAGTGAAATTTGTATTGCGGAACTTGAAGAGAAGGGAAACAAGATACTCAAGTACATCCAGCCGGCGATCTTCACTTTCGTCGGATTGTTCATCATGGCCATTTATTTTTCCATCATGATGCCGCTGTTTCAAATGATGCAGGGCATTTAATTTAATCAAGAAGGAGGATCACTATGTTAAAGAATGAAAAGGGTTTTACCATGATTGAAATGATGATCGTGTTATTGGTCATTTCTGTCCTGTTATTCGTAACGATCCCGAATGTCACGAGTCAGAGCAGTAAGATCAATTCGAAAGGATGTGAAGCGTTCATCAATATGGTGGAAGGGCAGGTGGAAGCATATAAGATGGATAACGGCAATGCGATACCGGTCACGATGGCACTTCTGGTAGATAAGAAATATATTAATGAAAATCATCAAACATGCCCCGATGGACAATCACTGACGATTGATGCGGAGGGAAATGTAGACACAGTTGCGGCAGAGTAAAAAGGGTGCGTATCAAGGAGGTTATACATTCATCGAGATGCTCATTGTGCTATTGATTTTAACGGTCCTTTTATCGTTTGCTGCATTTTCAGCTGCGCCATTGAAAGAGCATACGGAAAAGAATTTTTTTATCTCCCAGCTGCAATCGGACTTGTATCTCATTCAAAGTCAAAGTTATTTTTCGCAATCCTCCACGACCCTGTTGTTTTATGCAAATAAATATGTTGCTAAAGACTACTTTGGGAATACGCTGGTCTCCCGCTCTCTTCCGGCCGGCGTCACAATATCAGAGAACAATAAATTGAATGAAATCATTTACAACCCATCAGGCAACACCAACCGGTTCGGTCCGGTTTATTTCAATGCTGGGGAGACCACGATAAAACTATCATTCCAAATCGGACAAGGAAGATTTTATGTACAGGAATTCTAAAGGTTTTTCACTTCCCGAAAGCCTGGTCGCTTTTAGCTGTTTCATGATGATGCTTGCATTTTCCCTTCCTCTAAGCATCAGGATGATTACCACACTTGAAGAAAAACAGCATAGGGTAGAGGCAATGAAGTTCCTTCTTGAAGGGATTGAGCACGCAGTTGTGACGAATGACTATAAAAATAGTACGAGGATGTATAAGGGAGTGCTTTACACCCTGAATTGGAAAGGGAATGACCTCACCAGTCCTTGTGTAGCCTTCGAAAAGGAGGGAGGCACCGATGAAATATGTGCTTCTGAATAATAAGGGGTTCACTCTGCTCGATGCCCTGCTGTCCTTTATGATCTTTTTGGTCATATCGCTCAGCTTTCCACTTGTCATAAAAGGACTTCAGATCATCCAAAAAGAAAGCCTCCCTCCTAGGTATTATGAATGGAATCTGTTCAGCGAGAGCCTGAGAACGGAAATGTGGGGAGGGAGTAATATTCTGTATTCCCCGGAAGAAATCTCGTTTGAAAGCGATGGGGGAACCATTACGTATGAGCGGTATCAAGATTCAGTAAGGAGAAGGGTTGGCGGACTCGGGCATGAGGTCGTGCTTCAAGAAATCGATTCGTTTGTTATTACAGAAGTCCAGCAAGGAATTAAGATCTCTGTAGTGTTTAAAGAGGGAGAGAATGTTGAAAGTGAATATTATCATTACAAGGAAATTCAACCGGAAGTACCTTAATGAGGGAGGTTTTCTGCTTCCCTATTCAATGCTGTTGTTCATGATCGTCATAACGGCGGCTGTATTGTCGACAAGCCTTTTTCTCAGTAAATACCGCTATTTGGTCAATATGGGAGAAGTGTATGAAAGAAAGGTGAGCATTGCCCATGGTGCGCTCCTCGGAATGAAAGATCCTGTGCCCGCTTCAGTCATACATGAGGGGGACTTTGGTGAAACAGAAGTAGTGAATTCCCTCCTGAATGAACAGGAGGTGCTGATGGAAATAACCTATCAAACAGATGAGAAGGTTTTTAAGCCGGTCTCTGTTGTGTATAATAGGGAAACAAAACAAATCATAGATTGGAAGTAATGTGCATGCCGATTTTTTTAATAGGTTTCATGGGAGTGGGGAAGACAACTGTCGGTAAGGAAATAGGGTTGCTTCAGAATCTCCCCGTAATTGATATGGATCACTTCATAGAAGAGAAGGAAGGCCGTCCGATAAAGGAAATCTTCCGGGAAGATGGTGAAAGCTTTTTCCGTACAATCGAAACACAAGCTTTGATGGAACTGAAAAAGAAGGAAGCAGTCATCACCACAGGTGGAGGGATCATCGAACGAAAAGAGAATAGGGACATACTAAGTGAAAGCGGGAAGGTATTCCACCTTTATTGTTCATTTGAAGAGTTATGGGAGCGGCTGGAGGGAGACTGTGAACGACCGCTCGTCCTGAAAAATTCCAGGGACCAATTGCGAAATCTTTACGACCGCCGGCTGCCCCTTTATAGAAATGCCAGTAGTTCAGAAATCGATACCACCGGTAAATCGATTGAAGAGACACTGAATGAATTGAAGCGCCACATCGAATCATGATTAAATTCTGATGGTGCGGATATACTGATAGAAGCGGAAGGTGGTGCGTTTATGTCAGTAAATGATTACGTAAAGTTCATAACCCAGACATTTGTTCAGCATTACGAAAAATCCCCACATGAACGAAAAACTCTGAAACACCAGAGGAAGAATGAGCGTCCCCCTTTTTTATTCAGATGGTTCGGGGTCTTGCCATATGCCTTCCTGGTGCTGTTTAAAAAGAATAAAAAATAGGACCGCCTCTGTAAATGACAGGGCGGTTTTTCTATGCTCAATGGGTGTTCTGTAAATAGAATATTCCTCCATTGATGATATCAATTGTAATATTGGGTTCATATTGTTCTTTTAACGCCTGCTTTTCGAGGTGGTACGATTCCGGTTTTTCCTCGTGATCACCGTAAAAATGACTTAGGAGATCCAGATCTTCTTCCCATCTTTTCCTTGCTTCGTCTGCCCAGGAGAAGGATTCCTGTTCGATTCCGTTCAGCAGATAACCTTGAATTCGATTTATCCCGCTCTGCGGTTTAATGATCGGAGTCAAAGTAAAAGAAAAGTCGGGAATCTTAGGGGTCAATCTTCTCGATAACAGGTGATTGTGAAAGTCCTCCTGTATGTGGCCGTTGATTAAATTAAGACCAATGCTTTCAATCCTGTCCTTTTTCAAATTTGTCACATGAGAAATTTTGATATTCAAGCCAAGCCATGGATGGAGTGGAACCTGCTGGCCGTTGAAATTCATTCTTTCTTCATAAAGACGGATATATCCTGCAAGATTTCTTGTCGAACGGAATATCTGGTGTAATCGCGGGGAGCCGAAATGGATGAGTTCCCCTTTGAAATCTTCCGGTGCTTTTTCCCCGTCCGTCACCAGTGACAAGGTCATCGGATTTGGGGTCCCGCCTGTCTTCTCCAGATAATGCCAGTAAAATGGACGGTTCATCAATTCTTTATCAAGATCGATCGTCAATTGGACGGTCATATAGCCTTCCCCATTTGCAACCAGCTCGCAGCCGTTTGCTGTAAAATAGCGTTCAAGAAATTGATGTATTTCGCGCTGCTGCATTGGCTTTTTCCTCCTTTAATTCTTCTGCGAACTGAATCATACTGGTCAGGTTTTCCATTTTGATCTTGAGCTCTCCCTCGGTTCGCGAGGAAGAGAGGATATCCGTGACGTGCTCTTCAAAATCTGAAAAATCAAGCCTCGTCAAAATCTCATCGAGCTGGCCGATCACCCTCTCGAACAGGTTGATTTTTTCATACAGCAGCTTTAGGATATGTTCTTCCACCGTATCCCTGGTGGCAAAGTTGTATATATGCACATCCTCGGTCTGGCCGAGACGGTGTACGCGTCCAATCCGCTGTTCAAGGCGCATGGGATTCCAAGGCAGGTCGAAATTGATGACATGGTGGCAGAACTGGAGGTTGATTCCTTCGCCGCCAGCTTCAGTGGCAATGAGTACTTGGGCGTGGTTTTGGAACAGCTGACGCATCCAGTCCTTCTTTCCGCCTTTGAAACCGCCCCTGAACGGTACGGAAGAGATCCCGTGCTGCTTCAGAAACCATTGCAGGTACAGTTGTGTCGCCCTGTATTCAGTGAAGATAATGACCTTGTCGTTTATCTGCTGGATCAGTTCCAGCGCTTTCTGGGCTTTTGAATTCACGGTCACGTTTTCCACTTTTTTCATGAGTGTGCCAATCGTATTCTCGAATGCGGCAGTAGGATTTTCTTTTTTCTCGATCATGTTTTTCAGCGTGTAAAAAACGGATTCCCTGCTGCTGCAAGCTTCCCTTTGCAATGTGAGGAGTGAAAATGAACTGGCCGCGGCCCAGTCTTCCTGGCTCCCTTTCAATAAGTTGATACTGTCGTACAGGTCCCGTTCCGGCTGATTGAAATCAATGAGTATCGTTTTGACGTGGCGCTTCGTCCATTCAATTCCTGTATCACTCCTCCTGTTCCGGATCATGACTTTATTGATGAGCTGATTCAAGGAGTCATCATCATGGACAGTCCGGTCTCCTTTTTTATAACGGTCGGTGAATCCGGATTCATTCCCAAGGTGCCCGGGTTTTAACAGTGAAACAAGATGGAAGATTTCTTCTACTTTATTTTGTATCGGTGTGGCTGTAAGAAGTAAGCAAAACTTTTTCTTGAGATTCTGGACAAATTCATAGTTTTTGGTTTTATGATTTTTCAGTTTGTGAGCTTCATCAATGATGACAAGGTCATAGTCCTGTTCATAAACTTTCTCGCGATGCGGGCTCCGTTTTGCGGTATCCATGGAGGAAACCACGATATCGCACTGATCCCAGACATAGCTTTTGCGCTGCGCGACGGCAGGGATGAAGAACTTGCTGTTCAGTTCATATGCCCATTGGGACACCAGTGATGCAGGGACGAGTATCAATACCTTTTTTACAAGTCCTCGAATCATATATTCTTTTAATATCAGACCAGCTTCAATCGTTTTCCCGAGGCCCACCTCATCGGCAAGGATGGCTTTTCCGTTCATTGTTTCCACTACCTGTCTGGCAGCTTCGAGCTGATGGGGGAGCGGAGTCACATTAGCCAAATGTTTTGGTGCCTGAAGGCCCTCAAAGTTCGGGATTGCCAGATGCTGCTCACATTCTATTGCAAGCTTGTAGAGCTCCCAGCTCCCCCAGGGGCCGTCATTATTTATTAACGTATCGAGACCATCGCCCCACTCCTCATTAAATACAACGTCAACATTCATGTGAAAAACATCTCCTTATTTGATAGAAAAATGATTGCCCGGAACTTATGTTTAATGGTAGGATGAGAGTAGATTACCTAATGTTTTGAAAACTATAATAATCCGAACATTCACATCAATAACATTTCTACTGTTTATACTTCTAGTATGACCAAATGTTGCAAGGAATATTGGCGAATGATAGCAAGGGGAGAGACTGTACCATACAGCGCCGAAGGAGCAAACATCAATGTGTGAATCTCTCAGGCAAAAAGACTCTTGCTGGACGCAGCTCTGGAGAGTGTTTCCATTTGGAAGCCACCAAAGGGGAAAGCCGTTTTACCGGTAAACTTTCAGGTGAAAGGACAGAGAAACTCTTTTGAAAAAAGGGGTTTTTCTGTCTTTTTTCATGCGCGGATATTTGGCAGCAGGAAGCGTACAGAAGGAAAAGTTTGATGATATTAAGGGGGAAGTCTAATGGCAGATTTGAAAAAAACACCTTTATATGAAGTGTATAAAGAGTATGGGGGAAAGACGATCGACTTCGGAGGCTGGGCATTACCGGTTCAATTCTCAAGTATCAAAGCAGAGCACGAAGCGGTCAGGACCCGTGCAGGGCTCTTTGATGTGTCGCATATGGGAGAAATCGAAGTGAAGGGCGAAGGGGCTCTCGAATACTTACAGAAAATGATGACCAATGATGTATCCAAAGTCAAAGACGGCGGGGCTCAATATACTGCAATGTGCTATGAAGACGGCGGCACCGTTGATGACCTTCTGATTTATAAAATAAAAGACAATGACTATTTATTGGTGGTCAATGCAGCGAACATCGATAAGGATTTTGAATGGCTGAAACAGCATGAAACAGACGGAGTAGAAATCAATAATATCTCCGAGCATATGGCTCAGCTCGCTTTGCAGGGTCCGCTTGCTGAAGGTGTTTTGCAAAGGTTGACAAATGAACATTCTTTGAGCGAGATCGGGTTCTTTAAATTCCAATCCAACGTCAGCATCAATGGACGTCATGCCCTTGTCTCCCGCACAGGATACACAGGAGAAGACGGTTTTGAAATCTACTGTGATGCAGAGGATGCAGCCGCAATCTGGAAAGATATTTTAAAAGAAGGCGAGAAGGACGGGGTGCTTCCATGCGGACTCGGGGCACGCGATACCCTGCGTTTCGAAGCGAATCTTGCACTTTATGGACAGGAACTCTCAAAAGACATCTCCCCTATCGAAGCGGGGATCGGCTTTGCAGTAAAGGTGAACAAGGAGATTCCTTTCAACGGGCAGGACGCTCTGAAAAAACAAAAAGATGAAGGTGCGTCAAGAAAGATTGTCGGTATTGAAATGATCGAACGCGGCATCCCGCGTCACGGCTACAAAGTATTTTCAGGCGAGGAAGAAATCGGTGAAGTGACAACAGGGACACAGTCTCCTACTTTAAAGAAAAATGTCGGCCTTGCCCTGCTGAAAAAAGAGTTCACCTCCATCGATACAGAAATCCAGGTTGAAATCAGAGGGAAGAAAGTTAACGCAAAAGTGGTTCCGACACCATTTTATAAGAGAACTAAATAATAGGGAGGAATGACGGTCATGAAGCATCGTTATTTACCGATGACAGAGCAAGATCAACGGGAAATGTTAAATAGCATTGAAGTAAACAGCATCGACGATTTATTTGAGGATATTCCTGAGAAGGTCCGCTTCAAAGGTGAGTATAATATCAAGCCTGCCAAGTCAGAAACCGGTCTGGTGAAAGAATTGACTAAAATGGCGGCAAAAAATGCAGATTTGAAAAGTCATGCCTCCTTCCTTGGAGCGGGTGTTTATGATCACTATGCGCCGATCATCGTCGATCACGTATTGTCACGTTCAGAATTCTACACCGCGTATACGCCGTATCAGCCTGAAATCTCACAAGGTGAACTGCAGGCCATCTTTGAATTTCAAACGATGATCTGCGAACTGACGGGGATGGATGTAGCGAACTCCTCCATGTACGACGGAGGGACTGCACTGGCCGAGGCGGCCATGTTAAGCGCAGGTCAGACCCGCCGCAAAAAAGTTCTTGTTTCAAGTACGGTTCACCCTGAATCACGGGATGTTCTAAGAACGTATGCGAAGGGCCAATATATCGACGTTGTGGAGATCCCGCATCATAATGGCGTCACAGATACTGAGGAATTGAAAAAGCTTATGAGCAGTGATATTGCAGCTGTCATCGTTCAATACCCTAACTTCTTTGGAAGGGTGGAAGACCTGAAGGCGATTGAAGAAGCCGCGCACAGCGAGAAAGCAATGTTTGTCGTATCTTCCAACCCGCTATCGCTTGGTGCCCTGACACCGCCTGGAAAACTCGGAGCGGACATCGTTGTCGGGGATGCCCAGCCGTTTGGGATCCCGAGTGCGTTTGGCGGACCTCACTGCGGTTATTTTGCAGTAAGTAAAAAATTGATGCGTAAAGTTCCCGGCCGTCTGGTGGGGCAGACGGTCGATGAAGAAGGCCGGAGAGGATTTGTATTGACCCTTCAGGCCCGTGAACAGCATATCCGCCGCGATAAAGCGACATCTAATATCTGTTCAAACCAGGCTTTGAACGCGCTGGCAGCTTCCGTTGCGATGACGGCACTCGGGAAACAGGGTGTTAAAGAGATGGCCCTTCAGAATATCCAAAAAGCTCATTATGCGAAAGAGGAACTCAAGAAAAAAGGTTTTGAAATCGCATTCGAAGGTCCTTCTTTCAATGAATTTGTCGTAAAAGTGAATGCCCCTGTGAAAGAAATAAACAAAAAGCTTCTAGAAAAAGAAATCATCGGCGGATATGATCTCGGTCTAGTGGATGAAGAGTTGAAGTATTATATGCTGGTTGCCGTGACTGAACTTCGCAGCAAAGAAGAAATTGATGCATTTGCACAGGAATTGGGGGATTGTCATGAATAACTTACAGGATCAGCCTCTTATCTTTGAATTATCGAAACAAGGCCGTGTCGGCTACAGCCTGCCTGAACTGGATGTACCGGAAGTAGATGTTTCTGAATTGATTCCTTCCGATTATATCCGGACGGAGGAGCCTCATTTACCGGAAGTGTCAGAGCTTGATATCATGCGCCACTATACTGCATTATCCAAACGCAACCATGGTGTTGATTCAGGATTCTACCCGCTCGGATCGTGTACGATGAAATACAACCCGAAGGTGAATGAAAATGTGGCGCGCCTAAATGGCTTTGCACATATCAACCCGCTTCAGGAACCGGAAAGTGTCCAGGGAGCACTTGAATTGATGTATGACCTTCAGGAGCATCTGAAAGAAATCACGGGCATGGACGAAGTGACTCTCCAGCCTGCTGCCGGAGCTCACGGCGAGTGGACGGGTCTAATGATGATCCGTGCTTACCATGAAGCAAACGGTGATACGAAGCGTACAAAAGTCATCGTACCTGACTCCGCCCATGGAACAAACCCTGCAAGTGCTACAGTGGCCGGTTTTGAAACGGTGACAGTGAAATCGGATGAAAATGGCCTTGTGGATCTCGAAGATCTAAAGAGGGTTGTCGGGGAAGATACTGCGGCCCTTATGCTCACAAATCCGAACACGTTGGGATTATTTGAAGAAAACATCCTGGAGATGGCAGCGATCATCCACGAAGCCGGTGGCAAGCTGTATTATGACGGTGCCAATCTGAATGCCGTCCTGTCCAAGGCGAGACCGGGGGATATGGGCTTCGATGTCGTTCACTTGAATCTCCATAAAACCTTTACGGGTCCACACGGAGGCGGAGGTCCCGGAAGCGGCCCGGTTGGTGTAAAAGAAGATTTGATCCGCTACCTCCCGAAGCCGGTTCTGGTGAAGAACGGTGATCATTTCGAATTTGACTATAACCGTCCGGATTCAATCGGCCGTGTGAAACCTTATTATGGAAACTTTGGCATCAACGTACGTGCCTACACATATATCCGCACGATGGGACCTGACGGGTTGAAGGCTGTAACCGAGAATGCGGTCCTTAATGCAAACTATATGATGAGAAGACTGGCTCCTCATTTTGATCTTCCATATGACCGTCACTGCAAGCATGAATTCGTCATCAGCGGTAAGCGTCAGAAAAAACTCGGAGTGAGGACGCTTGATATCGCGAAAAGGCTGCTCGACTTCGGTTACCATCCGCCAACGATCTACTTCCCGTTGAACGTAGAGGAATGCATGATGATCGAACCGACTGAAACAGAGTCGAAAGAAACACTGGATTCTTTCATCGATGCTATGATCCAGATTGCAAAAGAAGCAGAGGACACGCCTGAAATCGTCCAGGAAGCACCGCATACAACAGTAGTCAAACGAATGGACGAAACCCTTGCAGCAAGAAAACCGATTCTTCGTTATACTCCTGAAGCGTAAGTCAGGATAGCGGATAGGTATCTATAACAAAGAAAGGATTGCCGGTTACGGCAATCCTTTCTTAATTGTAGGCTCCTTCGGCCAGTAGCTCTGGGTAAACAAACTAAGACCCCCCAAAAAGGCAAAGTACGCCTTTTGGGGGGTCTCGTCATATGCTTGCCGTCTCTAATCAAGACGGCTACGCTTTTCTGCTTGTCGAGCTCCTGCGGCAGGAGACTCGAGTTTTTTATTTTTTATGCTTAACTTTACCTGTCCATTTTTTAAAGCCGCCTTGCAGGTGGTGAAGATTGCGGTAGCCTTTGCGGTGAAGCATCTGTGCTGCACGGGCACTTCTCATTCCGCTCTGGCAGTACAGGTAAACAGGCTGATCATTGCGGATTTCTTTTTGTCTCATTTTCATCTGTGAAAGAGGGATATTGCGGGCACCAAGAATATGTCCGTTGTTATATTCGTTGTTTTCGCGCACATCGATCAGCTGGGCTTTTCTGTAACCTGCTTTGAACTCTTCCTCTGACAATGTGTTGACCACTCTTTTTTGATTGAAGTACGTAAACAGGGAATACGCAATGATTGCTCCAAGTACGACTAATAGTATAAATAAACCATCCATCTTGCTTTCATGCTCCTTTCTTCCAATGCACTATCTACTATTATATTCATCATCGCCCAGAGAATCAAAAGAAATTTACTATTCACAGCAAAGACTTACCAATCTGTTTTCCTTTGTTTTTGGAAAAGGATTTGGTAGACTAGTAACGGATTAATACATAGGAAAACACATTAAAACCTTTTATCCAAAAATGGCCTGAATACCGGCCTGGTGTAAAAGAATGAAGCTAAAGTAAAAGAGGTATGTCGAATGTCAAAAGAAACGTGGAGATTCATCGATTCAGGAAATTGTTCGCCTTCCTTCAATATGGCGCTCGATGAGGCGCTCCTGGATTGGCATAGTGAAGGGGAAATCCCGCCGACGATCCGTTTTTATGGATGGGATCCGGCGACACTTTCTGTAGGATACTTCCAGAAAGTTGAGAAAGAAATCAATATGGAAGCCGTCAGGGAGCACGGGCTGGGCTTTGTGAGAAGGCCAACGGGAGGAAGGGGAGTCCTTCACGATGAGGAACTCACATACAGTGTCATTGTGTCCGAGGAGCACCCTGAAATGCCGAAGACTGTCACTGAAGCTTACAGGGTTATTTCAGAAGGAATATTAAAGGGATTCCAGGCGCTTGGTCTTGAAGCATACTTTGCGGTCCCGAAGACGGCTGAAGAAAGGGAAGGATTGAAAAACCCCCGTTCTGCGGTCTGCTTCGATGCACCGAGCTGGTACGAACTTGTCGTGGAGGGCCGGAAGGTGGCAGGCAGCGCTCAGACTCGCCAAAAAGGGGTCATCCTCCAGCACGGGTCCATCCTACTTGATCTTGACGAAGATAAACTGTTCAGTCTGTTTAAGTATCCTTCCGACAGGGTAAAAGAGCGTATGCAAAGAGCGTTCAAAAACAAAGCCGTTGCCATGAATGAGATCTCGTCTGAAAGAATCACGATGGATATGGCAAAAGACGCTTTTAAGAAAGGATTCGAAGAAGGACTCGATATCAATCTTGAACCATATGTGCTTTCTGAAGAAGAAACACAATATGTTGAGAATCTGGCAAAAACCCGATATGAATCCGATGAGTGGAATTTTAAACGATGAAAATTTTTTGTTAGAAAAAAGCGATGCGTGTCCCTTTTTTCCTGTTTTACCAACTATTTCTGAAGATGAAAGTTTGGCAACTCCCAAATTAATAGATTACCGCCTGAATTAGGAATATTATCTATGGGATTCTGCGTTTTCCTATTATTTTCTGCTTTTTAGTCGTTTGACAAAAAAATAATTTTCTGTCCGCAACACAATATATGGTGTGTCGAAAAATATATAATACACCATATATTGTGTTTATTTATTGATTTTAAAATAAGCATATGATAACGTATTAATTGCAAATAGAAAACAAGCTAAAACAAAATAAAAGAAACATTTATGGTAGAAGGAGCTGTCTATATGACTGTTGCGTCGAAAAAAACGATGAAATTGAACAAGGAAAGATTGAATCAGGATATTGGATTGTTTCCTCAAGTGCATCCTATCACCCCGGATATGAAAACCACTCACAAAGGTGTATCCCGCTTGGTAATGATTGACCGTTATTCTTTCAAAGATACTGAAAAGATCACTCTCTCAGAAGGCGATTTTGTCGTACTGACAATCAAAGAGGACCCTAAGTTCCCTGCAAGGGGCCTTGGGTACATTACAGCCATTGATTGGGAAAACAAAAAAGCGGATGTCTGGATCGAAGAGGAATACAGAAGTGCGATTGATAAACCGCATGAAATTGAAACGGGCGTAGTGACTCGTACACTGGATGTCATTGAGAAACCATTGGAAGTCTACTATGAACAAATTGCAAAGCGAAACGCAACAGGCTTGGCCGAAGTAGAAAAAACCCCTGAAAAGAGAAAAGAATGGTTTGAAAAGTTTTATCATGAGCTCGTCAACTTGCATTTCGTACCTGCTGGACGTGTTTTGTACGGAGCAGGTGCAGGGACGGACGTAACTTATTTCAACTGTTACGTGATGCCGTTCGTAGAAGATTCGCGTGAAGGGATCTCCGAGCACCGCAAGCAGGTAATGGAAATCATGAGCCGCGGCGGAGGTGTCGGAACGAATGGATCGACTCTAAGACCGCGCAACACGCTGGCAAAAGGAGTTAATGGTAAATCCTCGGGATCCGTGTCCTGGCTGGATGACATCGCGAAACTGACTCACTTGGTCGAGCAAGGCGGATCAAGACGTGGTAAAGCAGCTTAAGTGCCTCGTCTATAAATAAACCTCGTGAATTGCTGGAAACTCTTTTATGACTTATTGGCTACAACGTGACTGGAAACGGTGAGCGTGAATGCTTAAAAACAATAAGTGGATAAAGACAATCAGCAGCCAAGCTCCTAATTAGGAGAAGGTTCAACGACCATCGAAACCACGTGTAAAAGCGGAAGGGAGTAGAGTAGGGGCCAAGCGGTTCCGAAGTGCGAGGACATTCATTATTTGAATGTAAGATATGGTCTGAACTCTATGGTGACATAGAGAACTGGTGTAGCGAACTAGTGCAACAAATTGGCTCAAATGATCATGCTTTCAGATTGGCATCCTGACATCATTGAATTCATCATCTCTAAAATGCAGAATCCGCGCATCCTGCGCTATCTGCTTGAAAATACAGAGGATGAGAATATCAAGAAGGCAGCAGAAGATAAATTGAAATTCACTCCCCTGACAGAGCAGGAAGAGGCGATGTATCAGGGAATCATCAACTATAAACAGATTCCGGGCTACGGCGGATTCGACGAGAAGATCATCAAGAATGCCGAGGAAAAGCTGCGGACGGGCGGTACATACAGTGTACACAACCCGGAATTCCTGACAGGCGCCAACATCTCTGTCTGCCTGACAAGCGATTTCATGGATGCGGTCGAAAAAGACGAAGAATATGAACTGCGCTTCCCTGATGTAGAGAGTTATGATGCCGACCAGATGAAGTATTATAACGAAAATTGGCATGAAGTCGGAGATGTCCGAGAATGGGAAAAGCTTGGCTACAAGGTAAGGACATACAAAAAAATCAAGGCGAAAGAACTTTGGAACCTGGTTAATGTTTGTGCAACATACTCTGCAGAACCGGGAATCTTCTTTATTGATAATGCGAACGATATGACCAACGCAAAAGCATACGGTCAGAAAGTTGTTGCAACAAACCCATGTGGTAAATAGTTTGCCTCATGTAAAACATTGCGGAATTAAGCGGGAACCCTGAGATGGGAATCCGAACCGAAGGCTAAAGGTAAAGCTTTAGTCAGGGGCAACGCATAGAAGGTGAACCTGTATAAAACAGAATATAATCCTTCCACGAGGCCGCAACATTGCGAACATATTTCCTTTCTGGTATAAACATTCCCCTAACTATTAAGAGGTGGAGAAGATGAATAGAGGATATGCTGGCTTTTATAAGGGACACTATTTGAGAAGCTCCTATGAATATGCATACGCTATTTATCTTGACTATCACTCAATCCATTGGGGATATGAAGAAAGCACCTATAGAATAGGAAATAGAACCTATAAACCTGATTTCTTTTTATACAATCAAAACCAAAAATTAATTAAAATAGTTGAAATAAAGTCCAGAAACACTAAAGCTAAGGCTGAAGCCAGAAAGGCTCTAGCTTTAATACAAAAGTGTTATCAAATTGATTGTGAGCTGCTCTCTTACGAAGAACTCTTAAACCTTTATAAAACTTTGCCCTTTACTTTAAATTCAGTAATAACCCGGTGGTTAAATGATGAAAACACAACCATCAATAAATCTGCTTCAGGAAAACTAAACGCCCACTTCAACATGAAACACAGTGAGGAAGCTAAAAGAAAAATTGGTGAACATACAAAACGGAGGTGGGCCTCAGACAGTATTACCCGAAGCAGAATGCGGGAAGGATTAAAAAGGGGTGGAGTGAAAAAAGGGTATATTCGAATTCCTAGAGAGAAGAGAGAGTGCCGAGTATGTTCTAAAGGTATTGAAGTTTTAGTCACTTCCACGCAGAGATTTTGTAGTCGGGCATGTTCAGGAAAAGTTGCTATAAAAAATGCAACTAAACGATATGTGGAAAAAAGAAGTTATATCCATGAATGCATAAAGGACTACATTATTCAATGGTCTTTGGCCAATAAAGATATTGTTTTAAATACTCCATTGAATAAAATCAGCCCTGCAATCTCTGCTTTAGTGGAAAACATCCATAATCAATTTGGAGTAAAGGACCTTAGAGTAATTTCAAAAGCAGTCTTTGGTGAAGATCGTGGCAGGAAAGAACTTATCAGGTTTATGAAAAAGGTTTGCAATGAAAAGGTATGCTGAACTTACGGGAATGCAACCGTAAGAACTACCAGATAAAAAGCTGGTAGGATAACAAATTGGAACAACCCCTCGCACCATTTTCAGTCTGCAACCTGGCAGCCGTCAATTTGGCCCGTTTCGCAGACAAGGATACAAAGAAAGTGGATTTTGAAAAATTGAAGCAAACCGTTGAAGTCGGCGTGCGTATGCAGGATAACGTCATTGATGCAACGCCTTACTTCCTGGAAGAAAATAAGAAACAGGCACTTGGTGAACGCCGCGTCGGCCTTGGCGTCATGGGTCTTGCAGACCTTCTGATCTATTGTGAAAAAGAGTATGGTTCTGAAGCAGGAAACAAGCTTGTGGATGAAGTGTTCGAGGTCATCGCGACCACGGCTTACCGTGCTTCCGTGGAACTTTCCAAGGAAAAAGGAAGCTTCCCGTTCCTTACAGGGGAAACAGAAGAAGAGACTGAAAGGCTGAGAAAAGCCTTCATCAATACTGGGTTCATGCAAAAGATGCCTGAAGATGTACGAGGAAACATCCTTGAGCACGGTATCCGAAACTCCCATTTATTGACGGTTGCCCCTACAGGATCAACCGGAACGATGGTCGGGGTATCGACCGGGCTTGAACCGTACTTCTCCTTCACGTATTACAGAAGCGGGCGCCTAGGTAAATTCATTGAAGTGAAAGCGGATATCGTGGAGGATTACCTGAAACGCAATCCTGAAGCGGATGCAAATGACCTCCCTGAATGGTTCATTTCTTCGATGAATCTCGCACCGGAAGCGCATGCCGATGTTCAGTGCGTCATTCAGAACTGGATCGACAGCTCCATTTCCAAAACGGTAAATGCACCAAGAGGATATACAGTGGAAGAAGTACAGAAAGTGTATGAAAGACTGTACAAAGGCGGTGCGAAAGGCGGTACTGTTTACGTTGACGGAAGCCGTGACTCGCAGGTCCTAACGCTGAAAGCAGAAGAGAACAGCTTTGACGAAGAAGAAGTCCAAGAAGAAGTGAAAACCCAAAGCAAACCGATTGTACTTCTGGACACGATCCAGGATGTGCGCTCGACTGACGTGACGATCGGCTCTGAAGTCGGAAATACTTGTCCGGTATGCCGGAAAGGTACCGTCCAGGACATGGGCGGCTGCAATACCTGTACCAATTGCGGTGCACAGTTGAAATGCGGTCTGTAAGAATATGTTCGAACTGGAGAGGGGATTTTTCCTCTCCTTTTTTATGTGTATGACCGATTCCCCAGGAGCATTAAAGGTTCTAAACCGCGCATTCCTCACTTAAAAATATACTATATACAGCTTTGAAGGAGGGGCGCCTTTGGAAATAGATGGAGTGTTTTCCGGCGGAGGGGTTAAAGGGCTCGCCTTGATAGGTGCCTGCCAGGCAATCGAAGAAAGAGGGTTACAGTTAAAGAGAGTGGCGGGAACAAGTGCAGGTGCGATCATTGCTGCATTTATTGCGGCAGGATATAAGAGCACAGAGATGAAAAATATAATGGAAGAGATGGATATCAAGAAATTATTGGACTCAAATGCACTCATCTCCCTGCCTTTTATCAAGTGGTTCAGGGTCTATTACCGGCTGGGATTATATAAAGGAGCGGCTCTTGAAAACTGGATCGAGCAAAAGCTTAAAGCAAGGGGAATTTATACATTTGCAGACCTTCCGGAAAAATCGCTCAGGGTCATTGCTTCCGATTTATCGAATGGGAGGCTTCTTGTATTGCCGGATGATCTTGAGAAATACGGCATTGCCCCGCAGACATTTCCGGTTGCGAGGGCAGTCAGGATGAGCGCGAGTCTGCCGTACTTTTTTGAACCTGTAAAGCTCCGGTCGCTCGAGGGCACCAGTCTACTTGTGGACGGGGGTGTGCTCAGTAATTTTCCAATGTGGCTGTTTGACAGGGAGAATATTAAAAAGACCCGCCCTGTCATAGGGGTGAAGCTGAGTCTTAATTACCTCCAGCGTCCAAAGAAAAAAATCAATAATGCAATTGACCTCTACAGTGCTCTGTTCCAGACGATGAAAGATGCGCATGATTCAAGATATATTTCCAGGAAGCATGAGAAAAATGTTATCTTTATCCCGACAGAGGGCGTGCAGACCACGGAATTTGAGTTATCCAATGAAGGAAAGAGTGAATTATTTGAAACGGGAAAGTACAAAGGAGAGCTTTTCCTGAAACAATGGACCTTTTGAAAAAAAACAATCGGGCATCGATTTTAAAAAGATGCCCGATTGTTTTTTTTATTCTTTTTTCCTTCAATGACCGTTAAGTTCGCACTGGATTTTTTTCGGTGGGAACGTTTTTTTGAAAGCTGGGAAACAGTCGGTCTATGGGACTTTGCGGTAGTCGATTTTTTCTTTAATCTCTTTTTTGATTGTTTGGCTGCTTTAAGAAACGCTCTTTGTTCGCTGCTGCCTGCGCTGCTTCTCTTGCTGAACCATTTCCGGTAAATAAAGAAAATGATTCCGATGACGGCGGCCGTGACCAGAATGTTACGCAGAAGTCCAAGGGGATTTTCGATCAGCCAGGATCCCAATCCTAAAATCGCTAAAAATAATAAGGTGAAAACCAGGATATTCCGAGCGTTCAACAAAGCCACCTCCTTATGATTCAATGATTCTTAATCCTTTATATTAGTATTGTAGACAATATTTATTCATTTTAATCGTCAATTTGGGTAGATTTTCATATGAGGGGTACTGGTGTGATAGTATACTTATTCACGTAATCACCGCTCATTAAACCTTTGAAAGTTCGACCATATTCCATGAGATGGGGGATGGTCCTTATCCTTTATTTTACTAAAAATTCTCAAAAAGAGCCAGACTGCGAAGTCGAAAAAATGAAATCAGCTTAAAAGGAATTTTATGCAAATGTTTGAAGGAATGGGACATACTATGAACGGAGGTGTTCTGGATGTCCGAACAAAATAATCAGGCTGAAAAAGTGAAAGGTGATCAAACCAATCCCGCACTGGAACAAAATCAAAGTGAAAAGCCGATGTCGTTTATAGGAATGGTCATGTTGACCGGGTTTATAGGCGGTTTGATATGGAGTTCAATTGCCTATCTTTGTTATTATTTTTCCTTTACCAAACTCGAACCAAATATTATCTTCGAACCCTGGGCAGTCGGTGACTGGAGGGAAAGATGGATAGGCATCATTTTATCTATACTGGCCTATGGAATCATCTCTATCGGTGTAGCCCTGGTCTATTATGGTGTACTCAGAAAGTTCAAATCAATGTGGGTGGGAGCAGGTTATGGGATTGTACTCTTTTTTACCGTCTTCCTGCTGTTAAGACCTCTTTTCCCGAGCATAAAATCATTTGCAGCAATCGATTATCATACGTTGATCACATCCCTTTGCATCTACATCCTGTACGGGGTCTTTATCGGATATTCGATATCATATGAGGAGAATGAGCTGAGACATGAGGAACAAAAGCAAAAGTCAGGGGAAATGGCTCGTTAACGTCCTATTATCAGATAATTTAGTAGGTAGATGGAATAGGTTTATGTTAGAATGTTCATGTTGAACATTCTTTTTTTTAGGGGTTATCTATGAAAAAAATCTTATTATTAAACGGACCTAACCTAAACCGGTTAGGAAAAAGGGAACCCGAAATCTATGGTCACACCACACTTCAGGAACTGGAAACAAATCTGAAGGAAAAAGCTGAGGAAAAAGGCTGGCAGTTACTTTCCGCTCAATCGAACCATGAAGGGGAAATGATTGATTATATCCATGAAGCTGAGGATGAAGGGGTCGCCGGTATCATTTTGAATCCGGGTGCCTTTACACATTACTCATATGCTTTGAGAGATGGAGTGGCTTCTGTGTCAGTACCTGTCATTGAAGTCCACATTTCCAATATCCATCAGCGTGAAAATTTCAGGCATCATTCCGTCATTGCCGCCGAAACAATCGGGCAGATCGTCGGACTGGGACTGCATGGGTATGAACTGGCCTTGGAGGCAATTATTCATTACATAAAAGGGAGAGTGCAAGGGGATGAAAATTGATCGATTGCGCAATACATTTTCTGAAAGCGGTATAGACGGGATGCTGATCACGAGCCCATACAACCGCCGTTACATGACGAACTTTACTGGATCTGCAGGTGTTGTTCTGATATCAGGCGAAAAGGCTCTTTTCATAACAGATTTCCGATACACGGAACAGGCTGCGGAACAGGCTGCTGATTATGAAATTGTCCAGCACACAGGTCCCATCCAGGAAGAAGTCGCTAAACAAGTCTCTAAGTTAGGAATCAACAAGCTCGGTTTTGAAAAAAATTATATGACTTACAGTGCATTCGAGGGTTACCGGAAAGTGCTGGAAGCCGAACTTGTACCTGTCGCGGGTACGATTGAAAAGTTACGCTTGATTAAGACACCTGAAGAGCTTAAGATAATTAAGGATGCGGCGGACATTGCGGATGCAGCATTCAAGCATATATTGGATTTCATCAAGCCGGGTGTAACGGAGCTGGAAGTGTCAAATGAGCTGGAGTTCTTTATGAGAAAAGCCGGTGCTGTTTCTTCATCGTTTGATACAATCGTGGCTTCTGGGAACCGATCAGCACTTCCGCACGGTGTAGCAAGCGATAAAGTCATCGAAAAAGGTGATTTTGTTACATTGGATTATGGTGCATACTATAAAGGATATTGTTCTGACATGACGCGTACCCTGGCCGTAGGTGAACCGAGTGAAAAACTGAAGGAAATTTATGATGTCGTACTTCAATCGCAGCTTCTGGCCATGGAGAAAATCAAGCCGGGCATGACAGGTAAAGAAGCAGATGCGATTGCACGCGATTACATAACAGAAAAAGGTTATGGTGAGTGCTTTGGACATTCGCTGGGACATGGAATCGGTCTTGAAGTTCATGAGGGACCCGGTCTTTCCTCCCGTTCCGAAGCAGTACTTGAGCCTGGCATGATTGTAACGGTTGAACCGGGAGTGTACGTACCTGGGGTCGGCGGTGTACGTATTGAAGATGATACGCTCATCACTGAGGATTCCAATGAAACATTGACACACTCAACTAAAGATCTAATCATTCTACCATTTTAGTCCTTGAAAGAGGTCTAATTGACAATAGGAGGAACAAACATGATTTCAGTAAATGATTTTCGTACAGGTTTAACGATCGAAGTAGATAACGGCATTTGGAGAGTTATGGATTTCCAACATGTTAAACCGGGAAAAGGAGCGGCATTCGTACGCTCAAAACTTCGCAACCTTCGTACCGGAGCAGTGCAGGAAAAGACTTTCCGTGCAGGTGAAAAAGTGGCGAAAGCCCAAATCGACAACCGCAGGATGCAATACTTGTATGCCAATGGCGATATGCACGTGTTCATGGATAATGAAAGTTACGAACAAATCGAATTACCTGCAGCATCCATAGAATATGAATTGAAATTCCTCAAGGAAAATATGGAAGTTCAAATCATGATGTATGAAGGGGAGACTCTTGGAGTCGAGCTTCCGAACACAGTTGAACTGACGGTAACGGAAACTGAACCCGGTATCAAAGGAGACACAGCTTCAGGCGGTTCAAAGCCTGCCACAGTAGAAACCGGGCTTGTTGTAAACGTACCGTTCTTCGTGAACGAAGGAGATGTGCTCGTTATCAATTCAACGGACGGGACATACGTGTCACGAGGATAAACCCATATCGAAAAACAAAAACCAGAAGCCTGGACAGATCAAACTCTGTCCAGGCTTTTTTTGATCGTTATTGCTTTATTCCCGTACTGCAGCAGCGAGGGTCGTGCCTTTTAATTAGTATCTAATAGTGGAAAAAGCATGCTCTCATGGTGGTGTGCAGCCATTTTTTTTTGCTGTGGTTTAATGGTTAAAATTGGTAATCGATGGAATTATTCGGAGAATTAAAAGAATAATTGTGGAAATTCGAAGAATATAGGTGAAAATTAAAAGATTACCGACTGTATTTCGAAGATTATGCCCCGATTCCGAAACATTTTCCATTTCGATTCCAATTTTACATGCACCTATCCTCTATTTCACTCTTTACGGTTCCTTTAAAAAAGCCCCGGTCCGCAAACTAAACTAAAATACCCCTGCAAATAGCTTCAATCCACCAATTTATTCTAAAACTGATGCTTCAATCCACTTCACAATCGCTATTCTCTCCAGGATGAGTCATATTCTTACTTTCAAAGAATACATTGTATTATCTGGGGGCTTGTACGCCGGTATGGGAAAACTCAACCGAAAAGCCCGGTGGAAAAAGATTAGGAGGTACCTTCATGCAAGAAGTTCTAGCCCTGCTACCCAGCACCATTTCCGAAAAAATCCTTTCCCTTCCACAAGACATACTGGATACAGCCGAAGAAATCAGAGTCCGTACTAACAGAGTATTGGAAGTCACGGCAAGGGGGAAACCCTTCTTTCTTCCTTACAACGTCACACTTGAAGACTCTGAACAGCTGATCAATAAACTTTCGCATCATTCTTTTTATACACTCGAGGAAGAGCTCAAAAGAGGCTACATCACAATTGATGGTGGACACCGTGTGGGGCTTGCCGGAAAAGTCATACTAGAAGGCGGAGCCGTAAAAGGGATACGTCACCTGGCCTCTTTTAATATCCGTATTGCCAGACAGAAAATCGGGATTGCAGACCCGCTGCTTCCGTTCGTGTATGACGGGAGCTGGAAGCAAACAATGATCATCGGTTCACCGCAGACGGGGAAAACCACACTGTTAAGAGATCTTGCGCGGATCATATCAACAGGTGATCCTCATAAAAAGATCCCTCCATATAAAGTGGGGATCGTGGATGAACGATCTGAAATAGCGGGCTGTGTAAATGGGGTTCCCCAACTTTTATTCGGTCCGAGGGTCGATGTCCTTGACGCATGCCCCAAAGCAGAAGGAATGATGATGCTCATCCGTTCCATGAGTCCGGATGTTTTGATTGTCGATGAAATTGGGCGCGCGGAAGACGGAGAGGCCATACAGGAAGCAGTAAATGCAGGCATTACTTTAATGATGACCATTCATGGAGCTTCGTTTGAGGAAGTGAAAAAGAGACCTGTCATCAAAGAAATCATCGGTATGCAGAGTATTGAAAGATTCATTGAGCTTAATAGAGATACAGACCCTGGACAAGTATCAAAAGTATTGAATGAGCATGGAGAATCTCTTTTGAATAAAGTGGGTGTGACATGAATGATAAAAATTATAGGAGCAATCTTTATTCTTCTTTCTACATCGTGGGCGGGTTTTGAAGTATCCAAGTATCTTACAGAAAGGCCAAGGCAGTTAAGACTGCTTAAAGTTGCCCTGCAATCTCTTGAAGCGGAAATAACCTACAGCCATACCCCGCTCCATGAAGCGGCCAGAAAAATATCCAAACAGCTTCAAAAACCGGTTTCGTGGTTTTTTGAAGGTTTCTCAAAAAAATTGACCGCACAGGAGATATCAGTCAAGAAAGCCTGGGAAGACAGCCTTGATGAAGTGTGGAAATTGACGGCTTTCAAAACGGGAGAATATGAAATCATGAAGCAGTTCGGGGAAAACCTCGGAAAACATGATCTGGTCACCCAGCAGAAGCATATCCATCTCGCATTGAAGCATTTGGAACGCGAAGAGACCGAAGCGGTGGAAAGACAAAGAAAATATGAAAAAATGACAAAAAGCCTGGGATTTTTATCGGGCCTTCTTCTGATCATCCTGCTGCTTTAATTTATCGCAGCAAACATTTGACAGGCCGGGATGACCCGCAATGTGCGAAAAAGAAAAGCAGGAGGGAAAAGTATGGGAATCGATGTGGATATCATATTTAAAATTGCAGGGGTGGGAATAGTCGTCGCCTTCTTGCACACCATCTTGGACCAGGTGGGAAAAAAAGAATACGCACAATGGGTCACGCTTTTCGGATTTATCTATATTCTGTTCATGGTTGCTTCCATCGTGGATGACTTATTCCAGAAAATAAAATCGGTCTTTCTATTTCAAGGGTAAAGGGGGAGTCTGCGATTGAGATCATTCAAATCGTCGGTATCGCACTTGTATCCACCTTTCTTGCGCTGATCGTAAAAGAACAAAAGCCTAACTTTGCATTTTTGCTCATCGTATTCGTCGGCTGCTCTATATTCCTTTTTTTGATCGATCAGATTTATACCATCATTCATATGCTTGAGAAGCTCGCGGCAAATGCCAACGTGAACCTTGTCTATGTTGAAACGATCCTGAAGATCATAGGCATCGCTTATATAGCCGAATTCGCTTCCCATATTACAAAGGATGCAGGCCAGGGGGCGATCGCTGCCAAGGTGGAGCTCGCGGGTAAGATACTGATCCTGGCAATGGCCGTACCGATTCTGACAGTAATCATAGAAACAATCATCAACATGATTCCGACCGGATGATTGAAGATGAAAGAGGTGGAAAAAATTGCAGCAATACTATCGAACACTCGTCATCGCATTGCTTTTATTCATCATGGGTCCTTACGCTGTACAGGCTGAAGGCAGCAGTGAAGAGGGGAATCCAGGTTTTCAGGAAGGGGTCGTGACCCAGCAGCTCGATGATCTGGGCATAGACGAACTGAAAAGCTTTTGGACAAGCATCGTGGATGAATATGGCGGCTATCTCCCCGAGAGTCAAAAAGGGAGCCTGATGGACTTCATCCAGGGGGAGAAAGAATTTTCAATGAAAGCCTGGTTCAGCGGTATATTGAAGTTTGCATTCCAAGAACTGGTGATGAATGGGAAGCTGTTGGGGACATTGATTCTTCTCACAATTCTGAGCATGTTCCTCCAATCGCTCCAAAACGCCTTTGAAGGAGGGAATGTAAGCAAGGTCGCATATGGAATCATCTTCATGGTGCTGATCATCATCGCCTTGAACAGCTTTCACGTCGCGATTGATTATACGCAGGAAGCGATTTCGACGATGATTAATTTCATCATCGCCCTCATCCCCCTGCTGCTTGCATTGATCGCCGCTTCCGGAGGGGTCGTATCAGCCGCATTCTTCCATCCGGTCATCCTTTTTCTGATGAACACAAGCGGCCTGCTGATCCAGAATGTCGTCCTGCCGCTTTTATTCCTTTCCGCACTATTGAGCATAGTCAGCACACTCTCGCCGCATTATAAAGTGACACAGCTTGCCAACTTACTGCGCACATGGAGCATCGGCCTGCTCGGGGTATTCATGACGGTATTCCTCGGCGTCATCTCTGTGCAGGGTGCAACCGCGGCCGTAACCGACGGAATCACGATCCGTACCGCTAAATTCATTACCGGCAACTTTGTCCCTGTCATCGGAAGAATGTTTACGGATGCCGCCGATACCGTCATCAGCGCATCCGTACTTCTGAAGAATACGGTAGGGATAGCGGGTGTTGCAATCGTTCTGATCATCGCGGCATTCCCCGCCATTAAAATCCTGATGATCGCCTTTATTTATAAACTGGCCGCCGCACTGCTCCAGCCGCTCGGGGGCGGTCCGGTCATCGATTGTCTGGATACGATCGCAAAGAGTGTAATTTATGTATTTGCGGCGCTGGCTATAGTCTCATTCATGTTCTTCTTGAGCATTACCGTCATCATTGCAGCCGGAAATATAACCATGATGGTTCGATGAAGGGGGAAGCTTAGATGTCATTCCTGACTGAATGGATCACCAATATAATCGTTTTCGTATTGTTGGCAACCGTCATCGATATGCTTCTACCGAGCTCAAGTATGCAGAA
Organism: Rossellomorea oryzaecorticis; assembly: GCF_045897515.1. Classification (NCBI taxonomy): domain Bacteria; kingdom Bacillati; phylum Bacillota; class Bacilli; order Caryophanales; family Bacillaceae; genus Rossellomorea; species Rossellomorea oryzaecorticis. The sequence continues at coordinate 54,145 of NZ_JBJOSA010000012.1, forward strand.
GTACGTCAAGATCGTGACAGGATTGTTGTTGATTACGATCATCCTCACTCCATTACTAAAGCTGCTGACCTCGGATGTTGATACAGTCATAGATTCCTTTCGGATTAGCGGTACTTCTCAGAATAATTCCGTAGAAAATTTAATAGAAATGAAGAAAAAAGAAATACAAGCCTCACAACGTGCATATATTTTAGAACAGATGGCTGTCCAAATGAAACAAGAAGCTGAAAAGGAGTTGATGGAGAAGAGCGGAAAAGTCATTAATAAGGTTAATATTGCTGCATCTGATTTGGAAAACATCCCAGACAGCATCACGGAAGTGACGGTCTATCTCTCAGAAAAAAAAGAGGAACAGGCCATTGAAGCCGTCCGGCATGTGGAGATCGATACAGGAGATAAGACGAGATCGGAAAAGACAGTTGAGAATATGTCCCTGGTGACCTCCTTACTAGCAGAAAAGTGGAACCTTTCACCCGAAAAAATAATCATAGCCGAAGGGGGGACTTGAAGCGACAATGAACTTTAGCAAAGGACCCATAACTCTGATAAAAGAATGGCTGTCAAAGGAAAATGCACAAACACCTCCAGAACACAAAAAAGGAAAAAAATTTCAGTATTTTCTGATTGTCCTGCTGCTCGGGGTCGCTTTCATGCTGATCAGTGATCTTTGGAAGAAAGAGCCCAGCATTGCGGTAGACAAGACGCTCCAGGAAGAAGGAGTGGAAAACGTACCTGCATTCGGAAAGGATCATAAGGATGATTCATCGATGCGGAGCTATGAAGACCAATATGAAAACCAGCTGAAAGAAGCGCTCGATCATATAACAGGGGTCAGCGAAGCCCTCGTCGTCGTCAATGTTCAATCCTCTGAACAAAAAGTGTACGAAAAAAATGAAAACAAGCAGTCGCAGCATACGAATGAGGAAGACAAAGAGGGCGGAAAACGGTCGATAGAAGAAAAATCAAGCGAAGAACAGATGGTCGTGATCCAGGACGGGGATAAAGAAGTCCCGGTCATCAGTGAAACGAGAAAACCTAAAGTCAGCGGCGTCCTTGTGGTAGCAAAGGGAGCCGATAATATACAAATCAAAAAAATGATATTGGAAGCTGTTACCCGCGTACTGGATGTCCCGGTTCACAGGGTATCGGTCCAACCTAAAGATTAAGGGGGAAACAATAGATGTTATTAAAAAAACAAACAGTATGGCTTTTAACGATGTTGAGTCTTGTGATCGTCCTATCCGTTTATTACATCACTTCACCTACACAGCAGGTAACGGACATGGCAGCGGAGCAGAACGAAGGCGGCAAGAAAGCGGCAGATAACAAAGAAACAGCGGCAAATGGTGATGTTGAAGTCGTCACAGACTCTGCCGGCAATGAAGTGTTCGAAGCGATGAGAATGGAAGTGGAAGACCAGCGTGCGCAGCTCCGTGAAGAACTTGAAGCGAAAGTCGGCGATCCTGAATTGTCAGCTGAAGAGAAGAGTGCAGCCTACGAACAAATGGAAAATCTCCGGGAATTGGCCATGACTGAATCGGTACTGGAAACAACGATCAAAACGATCGGCTACGACGATGCGCTTGTCAGGGCCAATGGAGACAGCATCCGCATCACTGTCAAAACAGATAAAGAACATACAAAGGCAAATGCCAACGAAATCATCCGACTCGTAATGAGCGAAGTAGGGAACGTAAAACCGGTGGCAGTGGAATTCCAGCCTACAAATTAAAAACTTAAAACATACTAAGACAATATTGTTTTAGTCAAAGTAAAACCCGAATTAGTTTGCTAAAGATGAGGCAAATTAGTTTGGGTTTTTAATTTGTTCAAAGTATATTTAGATTTTTAACCATCAAGCGGTTGATTGGAGTGTAAGACGAAGACTCCTGCGGGAATAGTAGCTTATGGGAGACCTGTCCAGCTCCAGGGCTTAGAGGCACATGTCATAAGTCAAACCGGCCAAGAAGGCAAAGAACGCCTTCGTGACCGATTCGCCTTATGCCACCAGCCTCTAAACAAAGCCCTTCCGCTTTTCTTCCCGCAGGCTTGCCGAGGAGGCTCACGGGCTGCCCGCGGAAAGCGAAGTTTTACACGGAAATCATTAGCGGTATTAAGAACTAACACTGATATTGTTATTCTTTATATGGTAGCTTTTTAGTATTGCCCAACTTCATTTTTATACTGCGTAACACCATTTGACAAAATTCTGCCCCTATTATTTTATTTTTTTGAAAAAAAGAGATAAGATAATAAAGGAGCATGTATGCGCTTTAGAGAATAGCTTGAAACACATATTGAATTTATACGAGGTATTATCGTATGATATTAGTAGCTAGTCATAATCTTTTAAACTATAAGAGGGGTGTCCAAAGTGTTAAAAATTCAAGAAATCCGTGAAATAATAAAGCTTGTCGATAACTCAAGCGTGGACGAGTTTTCATATGAGCATGAAGGTTCAAAAATCGAACTGAAGAAAAACACCGGTTCTGCACATGGAGCGGGGATCGTCCAGGCAGAAGTGAGCCAGCCTGCTCAGCAGGCGGTACAGCAAGCACCTGCCCCTGTTCAAACAGAAGCGGCGGCGCCTGCACCTGCAGAAGAGAAGAAATCCGAAGCTGCAAGTACGGATGATGCAAACCTACATAAAATCACGTCTCCGATGGTAGGGACGTTCTATGCATCTTCATCACCTGATTCCGATGCATATGTGAAAGTCGGATCAAAAGTGGATGACAGCAGTGTTGTCTGTATCGTTGAAGCGATGAAGCTGTTCAACGAAATTGAAGCCGAAGTAAAAGGCGAAATTGTTGAGATCTTGGTGAAAGACGGTCAACTTGTTGAATATGGACAGCCGTTATTCTTAGTCAAACCTGAATAAGGAGCGATAAACGTTATGATAAACAAGGTATTGGTTGCCAATAGAGGAGAAATAGCAGTCAGGATCATCCGTGCCTGCCGCGAATTGAATATAGAAAGTGTGGCTGTTTATTCAGAAGCCGATAAAGAAGCCTTGCACGTCCAGCTTGCCGATGAAGCATACTGCATAGGGCCGACGGCTTCAAAGGACAGTTACCTGAATTTCACGAATATCATTTCCGTGGCAAAACTGACGGACTGTGACGGGATCCATCCGGGATACGGCTTCCTGGCAGAGAACTCAGACTTTGCAGAACTGTGCCGCGAATGCAATATTACATTCATCGGACCTTCGCCTGAAGCCATTTCAAAAATGGGGACAAAGGATGTCGCGCGCGAAACGATGCGTGAAGCGGGAGTGCCGATCGTACCGGGGTCAAAAGGAATCGTAAAAGACGCGGATGAAGCCGTGAAACTGGCGGATTCAATGGGATATCCAGTTATCATCAAAGCCACTGCAGGCGGCGGCGGTAAGGGGATCCGCGTTGCGAAGACAGAGGAAGATCTTGTGAAGGGTGTGAATATCACCCAGCAGGAAGCCATGACGGCATTTGGAAATCCGGGTGTTTATATTGAAAAATTCATCGAAGACTTCAGACACGTTGAAATACAGGTACTTGCCGACAACTTCGGGAATGTGATCCATCTTGGGGAACGTGATTGTACCATTCAGCGCCGTCTTCAAAAATTGATCGAAGAAACACCTTCACCCGCACTGAATGAAGAAATCCGTGCCCAAATGGGTGAGGCCGCAGTAAAAGCCGCCAAAGCGGTTGATTATACCGGGGCAGGCACGGTAGAATTTATATATGACTACAACAATCAGTCATTTTATTTTATGGAGATGAATACACGTATCCAGGTGGAGCATCCTGTGACTGAACAGGTTACAGGGGTGGATTTGATCAAGGAACAGATCAAAGTTGCATCGAATGAGAAACTTTCCCTATCCCAGGAAGAAGTTACGTTCACCGGATGGGCGATGGAGTGCCGGATCAACGCGGAGAATCCTGAAAAGAATTTCATGCCGTCAGCGGGAAGGATAGAAATGTATCTTCCTCCAGGCGGACTTGGCGTAAGAGTGGATTCTGCTGCATATCCTGGTTATATGATCCCTCCATACTATGATAGTATGATTGCGAAGGTCATCACTTATGGAGCGACCCGTGAAGAGACGATCTCACGTATGAAACGGGCTCTGAGTGAATTTGTTGTAGAAGGGGTGCATACGACCATCCCGTTCCATTTGAAATTATTAGAACATGAAACGTTTGTAGGTGGAGAGTTCAATACAAAGTTCTTGGAAAAATATGAAGTAATGAAATCCTAGTGTGAATTTTAGGAGGTGCCTGATATGGCGGAAAATCAAAACCTTTTACAAATGTCTCAAGGCAAAGACGGACTTGGGAAGATAGAAATCGCCCCTGAAGTAATCGAAGTCATTGCCGGAATCGCGGCTTCCGAGGTGGAGGGCGTATCTCAAATGCGTGGAAGCTTCGCGACAGGTGTAGTCGAACGTCTTGGAAAGAAGAACCACGGCAAAGGTGTCAAGGTGGAACTTGCTGAAGAAGGGATCATCATTGATGTATATTGCATCATGAAGTTCGGCGTTTCCATCCCGACTGTTGCTCAAAAGATCCAGGATAATATTCGCCAGGCCCTGTTGAACATGACTGCACTGGATGCAGATGAAGTGAATGTTCATATCGTGGGAGTACAGTTTGAGAACCAGACAATTGAAGCTGAAATCGAAGAAGAAATGTAAATGTATTCAGCAGGGGAGAACGGCCTTTTTAGGGGCCGTTCTTTTTTGTTGCGAGAAAAACGTGCGTACAGGTATCGGTTTATGCTATTATCAAAGGTATGAAAATTGACAAACGATTAAAGGAGTAATTAGAAAATATGAAAAGAAGAGTTGCCCGTGAGAAAGCTCTACAAGCTTTGTTTCAAATAGATATGAGTGATGTGGAACCCGAAGAAGCCCTGACGAATGTGGTAGACGGGGAAGAAGTGGACGCATTCCTGAAGGATATTGTATTCGGTTTTGTGAAAAACCAGGAAACGATTGACGGAAAAATCAGGACTAATTTAGAAAAATGGTCTTTTGACCGCCTTGCCAAGGTAGATCGAAATATATTAAGAATCGGTACGTATGAATTATTATTTGTTGAAGACGTCCCGAACAAAGTCGTTATAAACGAAGCCGTTGAAATTGCCAAAACATTCGGCGACGATCAATCCAGTAAATTCGTAAATGGTGTACTTTCCAAGATAAGCCAATCTTAACAATGAGAGGAGGCTGATGATATGTCAGCTGAACTTATCGATGGCAGGCTCATCGCAAATTATTATCGTGAGCAGCTGCAAGAAACAATCTCTGAATTAAAATCACATGATGTGACTCCGGGACTTGCCGTCATTCTGGTCGGGGACAATCATGCCTCTCACACCTATGTGAGAATGAAGAGGAAAGCTTGCAGCAAGCTGGGGATTCACTCCGAACTTTACCAGTTTGAAGAATCGCTGACACAGGAAGAACTGGTGGATAAAATAGAGGAATTGAATGGGATGGATCATATACACGGCATCCTGGTCCAGCTTCCCCTGCCTCAGCACATAAATCCGATCACCATCATTGAAACCATTTCCCCTTCCAAGGATGTGGATGGATTTCATCCGGTCTCGATCGGTAAGATGGTTACAAATCAGGATACATTCTATTCGTGTACCCCTCTTGGCATCATCAAGATGCTTGAGTATGAAAAGATTGATATCAGTGGAAAACATGTGGTTATATTAGGCAGGAGCAACATCGTCGGTAAGCCTGCAGGCCAATTGTTTCTAAATCGTGATGCAACCGTGACGTATTGCCACTCCAAAACAGTCAATCTCACCGACTACACCAAAAAAGCGGATATTCTTGTGTCGGCTGTCGGAAAAGCAAAGTTTATCGGTGCTGGAGATATTAAAAAAGGGGCTGTGGTCATCGATGTAGGGATGAATCGGGATGAAGAAGGCCGCCTATGCGGCGACGTTGATTTCGAAAGTGCCAGGGAAGCAGCAGGTAAAATAACACCTGTTCCCGGGGGAGTCGGTCCGATGACCATCACGATGCTTCTGTACAATACAGTGAAATCTGCAAGATGGCAGCTGGAAGATCGCCAAAAGAGATGAAAAATAGTACACTATATACAACAACTCATGAGGGACGGCATATCAGCTTGTCCCTTTATGTATTCCTGCAGGATTAAACGTGTCAGAATATACTTATAGGCTTATAAAAGGCGGGTTAACATGGAACAGGAACAATCACGTTATTTGACGGTACAGGCTCTTACAAAATACATAAAAAGGAAATTCGATCGTGATCCTCACTTATCCAATCTCTTTGTAAGGGGGGAAATCTCGAACTTCAAGCAGCATTCGAGCGGCCATATGTATTTCACTTTAAAAGATGACAGGGCAAGAATCCTTTCGGTCATGTTTTCAAGCAATAACCAAGCCCTTAAATTTCGTCCTGAAAGCGGAATGAATGTATTGATCAGCGGGGACATTTCCGTTTATGAGGCAGGCGGACAATATCAAATTTATGTAAAGGAAATGCAGCCTGACGGGATCGGCGAACTTTATCTGGCCTACGAACAATTAAAGGAAAAGCTTGATAAAGCGGGTTATTTCGATCCCAGCAGAAAAAGGATGATTCCGAAGTTTCCCGGGAAAATAGGGGTCATCACTTCTCCTACAGGTGCTGCAATAAGAGATATCATCACAACAATCAAAAGAAGGTATCCGATAGGAGAAATCCTTATTTTCCCGGCGCTTGTCCAGGGTGACCGGGCCGCCGCCTCGATTTCCGAAGCCATTGAAAAAGCCAATGAATATGGAGGGATCGATGTGCTGATCGCCGGACGCGGCGGGGGATCGATTGAAGAGCTGTGGGCGTTCAATGAAGAAGTGGTGGCCGAAGCGATCGTGAATTCAAGAATACCGGTCATATCGGCTGTGGGTCATGAAACGGACTTTACAATCGCCGATTTTGTTGCAGACTTGCGTGCCCCGACTCCGACTGGTGCAGGGGAGCTTGCCGTTCCCCATATTGATGACCTGCTGGAACGGATCATGAATCGTAAATTGAGAATGATTAAATCGTTCAAAACGAAGATAGAGGGTGAACGCAGCCGGCTGAACAGTCTTTCAAAATCGTACGCCTTAAGGAATCCCCATACCATCTACCAGCAAAAGGTGGAACATGTGGACAGATTGACAGACCAGCTTCAAAAAACGGTCACTCTCCAAGTCAGGCACCATAAGGATTCTGTTGAAGGGCTGCATTCCCGGCTGCAGAGGGTTCATCCTTCGCAGATCTTGAAGGTTCACGAGGAACGGATAAAATTCCTGGAAGAACAAGTAGGAAAACAGTTTAAAGCTGTCCTTAAAGAAAAAGGGCATCGCCTGGGCTCAGTCATTGCAACTTTACATGCGCTCAGCCCACTTAAAATAATGGATAGAGGGTACAGTCTCGTATATGGAGAGGGAAAGGAACTGATTAAATCTTCCCGGCAGGTGGCGAAAGGTGATAAACTCGAAATAGATGTACAAGACGGAACGATTCAGTGCGAAGTAGACTCGGTAAAGGAGCGGGAAAATAATGGCTAAGACGAAAGAAGATTTGTCATTTGAAGAGGCAATGGAGCAATTGGAAGGCATTGTTGAGCAATTGGAGGAAGGAGAGGTTCCTTTAGAAAAAGCACTCCAGTTTTATCAAAAAGGCATGGCACTTTCTAAATACTGCCATGATACTCTCAACAGCGCAGAAAAACAGTTGACTAAAATGATCACGGATGAAGGTGAAAAATCCTTCGATATCAAAGAGGAGGACTAGTGGGTGAGCCTTCATGTTGATTTGGACATATTCCAGCAAAAGTATAAACAAAAGCTAGAAGAAACGATGGTCGGCTATGTACAGACCAAAAATATGCCTTCGACGATAAAAGAAGCCATGGTCTATTCTCTTGAAGCCGGCGGGAAAAGAATAAGGCCGGTCCTTTTACTGGCTGTCATAGAGGGTTTTAAAAAAGACCCGGAGCTTGGATTGAAGACAGCGGCTGCACTTGAAATGATTCATACATATTCTTTGATCCACGACGATCTTCCTTCAATGGACGACGATGATCTGAGAAGGGGTAAGCCGACGAACCACAAAGTTTTTGGGGAAGCGATGGCCATTCTGGCGGGTGACGGACTTTTGACACACAGTTTCGGGCTCATTGCCGAAGATCCGCTTATTACGAGTGATCAAAAGGTCAAATTGATTGGTCTCCTGGCGCACAGTGCCGGTCCTGAAGGCATGGTGGGCGGGCAGGTCGCTGATATAGAAGGTGAAAATAAAAAGCTGTCTGTCGAAGAATTGGAAACGATCCATGTTCATAAAACAGGTAAATTATTGATATTCAGTGTGCTTGCGGGAGCTGTTATCGCGGGGGCTTCGGTGGAAGAACAGACACGGTTGGAACGCTTTGCTCATCATATTGGGCTCGCATTTCAGATCCAGGATGACATTCTGGATATCGAAGGGGAAGAAGAGTTGATCGGTAAGCGGACCGGAAGTGATGAGTCCAAACAAAAAAGTACTTATCCAGGGTTGTTGACTATCGACGGCTCCAAGAAAAAACTTCAATTTCATCTTGATGAAGCGCTGAATTCCCTTGACGGGCTGAGAATGGATACGAAACTCCTTAAGCAAATTGCCCGCCTGATTGTAAACCGCAATCATTGATGTTATTGTTTGAGGAAATCGTGAAATATGATATAATACAGATATAAACATTTGGGTGGTGCAGTATTCTAGTCAACCTACCAATCCTGAAGGTGGGCCTAAAAATCCACTAAAGGGCACATCGATGAAGTTCCTGGACTTGGCTTGAGGCGCCCAGCTTTGGGTCATATCTGGGAGTAAGGCTTGAGGGCGATCCACAATGGCATGTGGGCGTTGACCCGCAAGCCGCGGAGGCTCTGTTTCTTACGCTGGCATAATGCATGTGCAATGAGAACAGAGTATGAACCTGCGACTGTGATGGGATCCATCACTAGCAGCGTAGCCTGCCTTGAGTGAAGAGAGAGGGGATTATGGTTACAAAGTACACATCAGTTGGCCATTGATATGTGCTTTTTCGTCCATATGAAATCCTTTTTGCAAAAGAGGCTAAGGATTGTGTCAAGGGTTGTTGAGGAAAACTCCTAGACTGTTCGCTTTGACATATATGAAGGATTATAGTGCGGACTAAGTGGTAATCCAGTCTAGCCTGTGGTGACGCGGCTAAGTCGGGTTTAAAGGGAAACCGCCGGTATGGCAACATCCGGTACCTGATTGGGAAAACCTACTGGACCTAAGCTGCAATTTTTACTTCATATATGACCATCCAACTACATAGGACTTATGCGTAATAGACACAGTAGAAACGGTGTGTGCAGACGATAATGAATGATACATTAAAAAACTCAATAAAATGGAGTATTAGTATTGCCGTTATCACATTCGTGTTAGCGGCTATTTTTTCAGTTACATCCAACATGGTTCTTAACGGTGTGGCGTGGGGCACGGGATTATTCGTGGTTCTTATCATTGTGTGTATAGGGATCTTTTTCGATATGCTGGGCATTGCCTCCACAGCGGCGGATGAAACACCATTCCATGCAATGGCGGCAAAGAAAGTGTACGGTGCAAAGTACTCAATCCGGATCGTAAGGAATGCCGACCGCTTCGCAAGTTTCTGTAATGATGTCATCGGTGATATTTCAGGGATCATAAGCGGTACAGCCTCTGCCATCGTCATCATACAATTAGCGGTTTCCTTCCAGCTCGAAGGCGGTTCCATCAAGGAATATATCGTCAGTGTAACGCTGACAAGCATCATCGCCTCCTTGACCGTAGGCGGCAAAGCGCTGGGGAAAACGTTTGCCATTACGTATTCTAAGGATATAATATTTAGAGTCGGGACTGTTCTTCAATTCATTGAGGATCGATTCCATATTGTTCTCATAAAAGATAAAAAAGACCAAAAGAAGAAAAAACGAAAATCAGAGAAATAAACTATATAGTCATGAAAGTGAGTGGATCCAATGGATTTACTATCAATAAAGGAGCCTTCTTTTCTTAAGTCGATGAGTAATGAGCAATTAGAAGAGCTCAGTCAAGAGATACGCCAGTTTTTAATCGGGAATCTTTCCAAAACTGGGGGTCATATTGGTCCAAACTTGGGTGTCGTGGAACTGACTGTTTCCCTTCATAAGCATTTTAACAGCCCCGTTGATAAAATTCTCTGGGACGTCGGGCATCAATCATATGTACATAAGATCCTGACAGGGCGAGCCTGTCAGTTCGATACACTGAGACAGTACAAAGGACTGTGCGGATTCCCCAAAAGGAATGAAAGCGAGCATGATGTATGGGAGACCGGCCACAGCTCAACATCCCTTTCTGCAGCCATGGGGATGGCCATTGCCCGCGATGTGAAAAAAGAAAAATCATTCATCATCCCTGTTATCGGAGACGGCGCGCTGACGGGTGGAATGGCGCTGGAAGCATTGAATCATATCGGTCATGAAAAGAAAGATATGATCGTTGTGTTGAATGATAATGAAATGTCCATCGCTCCCAATGTCGGCGCCCTGCACAGTGTACTCGGGAGATTGCGCACCGCAGGTAAATACAACTGGGTGAAGGATGAACTTGAATACATCCTCAAACGAATCCCTGCTGTCGGCGGAAGGCTTGCCAGTACGGCAGAAAGAGTGAAGGACAGCCTTAAATACCTCTTTGTTTCCGGGATGTTCTTTGAGGAACTGGGCTTCACGTATCTTGGTCCGATCGACGGCCATGACTTTAATGAACTTGAAGAAAATATCCAGTATGCAAAGAAGACAAAAGGACCGGTTCTCCTTCACGTCATTACGAAAAAAGGGAAGGGATTCCGTCCTGCAGAGTCTGACAAAAAAGGGGACTGGCATGGGACTGGCCCTTATAAAATCGATACAGGCGATATCATCAAGCCGGTTAATGCGCCCCCTTCCTGGAGCGGCCTTGTGAGTGAGACGGTGAGGAAGATTGCGAGGGAAGACGAACGAATCGTGGCGATCACGCCTGCGATGCCGGTCGGTTCGAAATTATTGGGATTTGCCCAAGAGTTTCCGGACCGGATGTTTGATGTGGGAATCGCAGAACAGCACGCAACAACGGTGGCTGCAGGGCTGGCAACCCAAAATATGAAACCGTTCCTTGCCATTTATTCCACCTTCCTTCAAAGGGCGTACGATCAGGTGGTGCATGATATTTGCAGGCAAAACCTGAATGTCTTCATCGGAATCGACCGGGCCGGACTTGTCGGGGCAGATGGAGAAACGCATCAAGGTGTATTTGATATTGCATTTTTGAGACATCTCCCGAACATGGTCATCATGATGCCGAAAGATGAAAATGAAGGTCAGCATCTGGTCAAGACGGCACTGGACTATGATGCAGGACCGATTGCACTGAGGTATCCGAGAGGCAACGGGTATGGTGTTCCGATGGATTCCGAATTGAAAGCCATCCCGATCGGTGAATGGGAAGTATTGAAAAAAGGAACTGATGTCGCAGTCCTTACGTTTGGCACGACGATTCCGATGGCACTCGAAGCAGCAAAAGAACTTGAAGAGCAGGGAATTTCTGTACGTGTCGTAAATGCAAGATTCATTAAACCGATGGATGAAAAAATGCTGAAATCCATCTTCGAAGAAGATATACCGGTCCTTACCATTGAAGAAGCGGTGCTGCAAGGCGGATTCGGAAGTGCTGTGCTTGAATACGTACAGGAAAACGGCTACAGGAATGCGGTCATCGACCGGATCGGCATACCGGATTATTTCATCGAGCATGGAAGCGTAAAAGAATTATTGAATGAAATCGGGATGACAAAAGAGAATGTAATGGACAGGATTCTGACAATCACTCCAAAAAAACAAAAAAGGGCTTAATATATGAAAGCAAAAAAACAACGATTAGATGTGCTCTTAGTTGATAAAGGGCTTATAGAAACAAGAGAAAAAGCAAAGAGGGCCATCATGGCTGGACTGGTATACGGCAATGAAGAGAGACTGGATAAGCCTGGTGAAAAAGTAAGTGAGGATGTCCATCTCACGATCAAAGGAAAGATGATGCCTTATGTAAGCAGGGGCGGACTCAAACTTGAAAAGGCATTAAAGGCATTCGATATTGATGTAAAGGATAAGGTCATGATCGATATTGGATCCTCAACCGGAGGATTCACGGATTGCGCTCTCCAAAATGGGGCAAAGATGTCTTATGCTGTCGATGTCGGATACAACCAGCTTGCATGGAAGTTAAGACAGGATGAGAGGGTCATCGTGATGGAAAGGACGAATTTCCGTTACGTCACACCGGCTGATCTGCCAGGTGAGATGCCTTCTTTTGCATCGATTGATGTCTCTTTCATTTCACTTTCGCTCATCCTGCCGGTATTAAGGACGCTTTTAGTCCCAGGGGGCGACTGCATCGCCCTGATTAAACCTCAATTTGAAGCGGGAAAGGATCAGGTCGGCAAAAAAGGCATTGTCCGAGACCCTAAAGTCCACCTTTCAGTCATCGAGAAAATAATGAACCTGGCACTTAACGAAGGGTACGACATCCATGGCTTATCATTTTCGCCGATCACTGGAGGTGACGGGAATATCGAATTTCTTATCCATATCCGCTCCACGGGCTCTGACAGCGAAGGGAAGTCACATCTGGATATCACTCCCCAGCAAGTCATCAACGAGGCGCACAGCGAGTTCAAAGCGAATAACTAATACTAAAATGAGACTGGGACAAAAGTGTTTTAGTCTAAGTATATCCCGAACTATTTTGCAAAAGATGGAGCAAAATTAGTTCGGGATTTTAATTTGTTAAAAGTACATTTAGATTTTACCTCTTTCTAGCGGATTTCTAACGGTTGATTAGAGGGCAAGAGGAAGGCTCCTGTGGGATTAACCATCCGCCTCTGCTTTTCATTGTCCAGCTCCGGCGGCTAGAGGCTCGAGGTCATAAGTCAAGCAAGCCAAAAAGGCAAAAAGCCGCCTTTCCGTCTTGCTCGCCTTATGCTTGTCGCCTCTGAACGAGCCGCCTCCGCTTTTCTTGTCCAGCTACGGGGCTTAGAGGCACATGTCATAAGCCAAAGTGACCAAGAAGGCAAAAAGCGCCTTCATGGCCGCTTCGTCTTATGCCACCCGCCTCTGAGCAAAGCCCAACCGCTTTTCATTGTCCAGCTCCGGCGGCTAGAGGCTCGAGGTCATAAGTCAAGCAGGCCAAAAAGGCAAAAATCGCCTTTCCGTCTTGCTCGCCTTATGCTTGTCGCCTCTGAACGAGCCGCCTCCGCTTTTCTTGTCCAGCTCCGGGGCTTAGAGGCACATGTCATAAGCCAAAGTGTCCAAGAAGGCAAAAAGCGCCTTCATGGCCGCTTCGTCTTATGCCACCCGCCTCTGAGCAAAGCCCCTCCGCTTTTCATTGTCCAGCTCCAGCGGCTAGAGGCTCGAGGTCATAAGTCAAGCAAGCCAAAAAGGCAAAAAGCCGCCTTTCCGTCTTGCTTGCCTTATGCTTGTCGCCTCTGAACGAGCCGCCTCCGCTTTTCTGTTGTACTTATCCATAAAATAGGCTACTATAAGCGTAGAGGTATAAATATACAGGCTAGGTTAGAGGTGTTTAGTTCGATGATGAACAAAGGACAACGTCATATCAAAATAAGAGAAATCATTACAAATAGAGATGTGGAAACACAGGATGAGTTGGTGGACAGCCTTAAAAATGCAGGCTTCAACGTCACTCAGGCCACTGTTTCCCGGGATATTAAAGAGCTCCACTTGGTTAAAGTCCCCCTGATGGACGGAAGATATAAATACAGCCTTCCGGCAGATCAGAGATTCAACCCTCTTCAAAAATTAAAAAGGACGCTGACCGATGCTTTCGTTAAGATTGATACGGCCGGTCATATGCTGGTCATGAAGACGCTCCCTGGCAACGCCAACGCGATCGGTGCCCTTATTGACAATCTGGATTGGGAAGAGATCCTCGGGACGATCTGCGGGGATGACACATGCCTGATCATTTGCAGAACAGAGGATGAAACGAAGGTCATAACCGAACGTTTTCTCGACATGTTATAAGATGCTTTTCTTTATACAGGCGGCGGGTGGAGAATGTTTCACCCGCTTTTCAACTTTTCGCGTTTCTTATAGTAAATAGTAGGAAATATACTTATTCACGGACAATACAAAATAAGTACCTTATCAACTGAGGTGAATGTTTCTTGTTACAAGAATTATCCATTAAAAATTTTGCTATCATCGACACGCTGGCTTTATCTTTTGAAGAAGGGCTCACTGTATTATCAGGGGAAACTGGTGCTGGTAAATCAATCATCATCGATGCGATCCACCTATTGGTCGGAGGACGGGGATCTGCAGAGTATGTTCGTCATGGAGAGAAAAAAGCAGAAATAGAAGGTCTGTTCATTCTTGACGATGAAGCGCATCCTTGTTATGAAAAAGTTTCAGAATTCGGGATTGAAATCGAAGAGGGAATGATTGTTCTCCGAAGAGAGATAGCCAGCAGCGGAAAAAGTGTATGCAGGGTGAATGGCAAGCTGGTGACAATCGCCATCATGAGGGAAATTGGTGGTGCATTGATTGATATTCACGGGCAGCATGAACATCAGGAATTGATGAATGAACATCTTCACTTATCCCTTCTTGATCAATTCGGGGGAAAAGAAATCCAGGCTAATTTAGCTTCTTACCGGGAAATCTATAAAGAATACAGTACTATACACAAGCAGCTGAGCAGATTGAATGACAACGAGCAGGAGATGGCCCACCGGTTGGACCTTATTACATTTCAGCTGAAGGAAATTCAGGAAGCGGATTTGAAACTGAATGAAGATGAAGAACTTTTGGAAGAAAAAAGGAAACTGATGAATTTCGAGAAGTTATATGAATCGCTCCAGACCTCATATAACAGCATTCAAGGTGAAGGGAAGGGGCTGGATTGGACCGGTCTTGCAATGAGTCACCTTGAAACGGCGGCGGATCTTGACAACCAGTATCAAAAAACGCTTGAGTCAGTATCGAATGCCTTTTACGTCCTTGAAGATGCCGTCCATCAAATCAGGGGAGAATTGGATCAGCTTGAATTTGAACCTGACCGTCTTGATCTGATTGAAACAAGATTGAATGAAATAAACAGCTTGAAGAGAAAATATGGTTCGTCGGTCGATGAAATCCTTGCATATGGATCAAAGATCGAAGAAGAAATCGAGACGATCCTGAATAAGGATTCACATATAGACGAGCTTCAGAAAAAACTCCTTTCGCTTGAGAAAGATCTGATCGTGGAAGCGAAAAATTTGACTCATACGAGAAAGAAATGGGCCAAGAAATTGACTGGAAGCATTCATGAACAGCTAAAACAGCTTTACATGGATAAGACAAAATTTGAGGTGCGCTTCAGCACGGTCCGGGATGAATCTTTTTCATTTTCACAATTTAAAAAGGATGGATGGGATCATGTTGAATTCTACATATCCACCAATCCCGGGGAACCTTTGAAACCATTGTCAAAAGTGGCTTCAGGCGGCGAACTTTCAAGGATCATGCTTGCGCTTAAGACAATTTTTTCAAAACATCAAGGCATCACATCGATTATCTTTGATGAAGTAGATACAGGTGTAAGCGGAAGAGTGGCCCAGGCAATAGCAGAAAAAATATATCAGGTTGCCACCCACTCGCAGGTCATGTGCATTTCTCATCTCCCGCAGGTTGCTGCAATGGCTGACAGTCATTTATTCATTTCGAAAAGGCTGCTCAAGGGCAGGACAAGTACATCGGTCAAACGCCTTGAGGAGAACGAAAAGGTAAGGGAAATCTCCCGTATGATCTCAGGTGTGGAAATAACTGATTTGACACAGGAGCACGCAAAAGAGCTTCTCCAACTTGCAAATACAATAAAAGAAACATGAAAAGCTATCCATCCAGGGTAGCTTTTTTTCTTTATTACCAGTTATAAATACAGCTTTTAAAGGCAAAATTAAAACTGTAGCCAAGTAAGTGATTGTGCATTTGAAGCGAGGAGAGTGAAAATAGTGAGTTTAGACTGTTTAAGGAAATGTATAGGTGGAATTCTCCTTGTTTCGCTTTGTTTTTTTGGATTTTATGAACCTGTTCAACAATTAGTGAATATACCGAACTCTGTCAAAGTGATGGAAGGGGATCAAGTTGCTCTCCCCAAGGCAGGATCCGTTACGGCAATGAGTTCGTTAAACGATAAGAATGTGGCATTGCATCAAGAAAAAGGCCTTTTGTCCATTCAGGGAAAAGCGGTCGGTAAAGATGAGGTCGTGCTTGAATTAGCCGGTCTGCCAGTCAAGAAGGTCAATGTCGAGGTACTGAAAGATTTTAAAGTCATACCCGGCGGTCAATCAATCGGGGTAAAATTAAATACAGTCGGCGTTCTGGTGGTTGGTCACCATCTGGTTGACACAGATAAAGGGAAAGTATCACCTGGGGAAAAGGCGGGGATCCAGGTTGGCGATATGATCACTGAAATCAATGGGAAGAAAATTGAACAACTTGCAGATGTGGCCCCTTTTGTTCAAAAAGCGGGAGAAGAATCAAAAAGCATGGAAGTCGTCATCAAGCGTGAGGAAGAGATCGTAAAAACATCATTGATGCCTCTTAAGGAAAAAGGTGAGGACGGGTATAAACTCGGTTTATATATCCGTGACTCTGCAGCCGGTATCGGTACCATGACATTTTACGATCCGAAATCCCAAAAATACGGAGCTCTCGGCCATGTGATTTCCGATATGGATACGAAAAAACCGATTGTGGTAGAAGATGGAGAAATCGTCAATTCAGAAGTCACGTCAATTGAAAAAGGCAGCGGAGGAAAACCGGGAGAAAAACTTGCGCGCTTCTCTGCAGACAGAAATGTTATCGGGAATATTACCCGCAACAGTCCTTTTGGGATATTTGGGGAGCTTAATCAATCGGTGGAAAATAACATCCTTGATAAACCGATGAGGATCGCCCTTTCACATCAGGTAAAAGAAGGGCCGGCGGAAATCCTTACGGTCGTGGATGGCAGTAAAGTGGAAAAATACGATGTTGAAATCGTCAGTACGATTCCACAGAAATTCCCGGCTACAAAAGGAATGGTCATAAAGGTAACAGATCCTGAGTTATTAGAAAAGACAGGCGGAATCGTGCAGGGGATGAGCGGAAGTCCGATCATACAGGACGGAAAGCTGATCGGAGCTGTCACCCACGTATTCGTGAATGACCCGACTAGCGGATACGGTGTCCATATCGAATGGATGCTGAGCGAAGCGGGCATCGATATTTACAAACAAAACCATGAAAGAGCAAGCTGACTTATCAAACCCTTCTACAGTGCCGGAACCAACGGCGCTTCAGATGGGTTCTTTTTATTATCATTAAATTTTTTTATAACGGTCGGATAATTAATTTCATTCTTTTCAGCGGCTGATTGGAGTTAAGATGAAGAAAATCCTGCAGGAGAAGCGGCCAGTGTGAGACATGTCCAGCTCCGGGGATAAGAGGCACGTCAACTCGTCTAAAAAGGAAAAGAACACCTTCGCGGCCCACCTTATGCCACCCGAATTTGAGCAAAACCCTTCCGCTTTTCTTTCAGAAGGCGAAGCAGACGAGACTCACGGGTTACCCGCGGAAAGCGAAGTCCACCACGAAATCTACAGCGTTATTAGAAGTGATATACATTTGTAAGAACACGTTTATATTGATAAAATAAAGATTATTCGACAAATACTCCTTCGAATAGCGAAAGAGGTCGAAAAATAAAGGAAAACAAAGTAAATGAGAGAAAATAATATATTTATTGGTATTTTTTAAAAAATAAAAGGATTTTTGGTTGCATTGTCGAAAAAGTAATTTAGAATAAAATTATAGACATGAAAATATACACACGAATTAAAATGGATTCGAGGAGGAAACCTGTAGTGAAATCAATTTAAGTATGTGTCGTGGATGATAACCGGGAGTTAACTTCTTTGCTTGAAGACTACATTGCATCACAGGATGATATGGAAGTGGTGGGTATTGCCCATAATGGGCAGGAATGCCTGGACTTGATGGAAGAAGTTGATCCGGATGTATTGGTTCTTGATATCATCATGCCGCACCTTGATGGTCTGGCGGTACTGGAGCGGCTGCGTGAAAAGAAAACGATACCAAATGTCATTATGCTGACGGCATTCGGTCAGGAAGATGTAACGAAGAAGGCTGTCGATTTAGGAGCATCCTATTTCATCCTCAAGCCTTTCGATATGGAAAATCTGGTCAGTCATATCAGGCAGGTCAGCGGAAAGTCAAACCCAATCATCAAAAAACATTCCTCATCCAGAATGGCTGCAGAATCTAAACCTAGAAACTTGGATGCGAGCATCACAAGCATCATTCACGAAATCGGCGTACCTGCGCATATCAAAGGCTACCTTTACCTCAGAGAAGCCATTTCCATGGTATATAATGATATCGAGCTGCTTGGCTCCATAACAAAGGTCCTTTACCCTGATATTGCCAAGAAATACAATACTACAGCTTCCCGTGTGGAACGTGCCATCCGTCATGCCATTGAAGTTGCCTGGAGCCGCGGGAATATCGATTCCATCTCTTCCTTGTTCGGATACACAGTAAGCATGTCCAAAGCGAAGCCGACCAATAGTGAATTCATTGCCATGGTTGCAGATAAGCTGAGACTAGAGCATAAGGCTTCTTGAAAAGGTAAGTAATCATTTTACATTAAAATAGTACATGAACCCGATGAATCCAGGATTTATTGGGTTTTTTATTTCTTTGAGGAGAGATTAATACATATAATATAACCGTAAAGGGTAAATCAAACTATCGAATCTAAACTTACATGGGAAGTGACGCAGAGTGACATTGATATTTGCACACAGGGGATCGGCAGGTACTCATCCCGAAAATACAATGGATGCTTTTTGGGAAGCGGAAAGAGTCGGAGCGGACGGGATTGAACTTGATGTCCAATTGACCAGGGATGGTGAAATTGTGGTCATCCATGATGAGACGGTCGACAGGACGACAAACGGAAAAGGGTTCATTAAAGACTACTCTTTAAAAGATCTGAGAAAATTGCATGCACATTACACATTTAAAAAGAAATTTTTCCATAAACAGAAAATACCGACGCTTAATGAGGTTTTTGATTGGATGCAGCATAATGATCTTATATGCAATATCGAATTAAAGAACAGCATTATGGATTATGAAGGCATGGAAGAAAAGGTCATACAAATGATCAATAAATATGGATATTCCGATCGTGTCATCATTTCTTCTTTCAACCATTACTCGATTGTGGCCTGCAAACGGCTTGATGCATCGATAGAGATTGCCCCCTTATATTCCACGGGTTTATATATGCCCTGGGTATATGCGCGGTCCCTGGGTGCTGACGCCATCCACCCCAACCAAAAGGTGGCAAGTGATGAAATCATAGCAGAATCGATGAAAAACGGGGTTTCGGTAAGACCGTATACAGTAAATAAAGCCCACCAGCTGAAAAGGCTGTTCTCAATCGGCTGCTCGGCCATTGTCACGGATTACCCTGAAAAGGCAAAAGAAATAAGATCAAAATACTGAGAGGCAGAATGATAAAAAGCCAGCGTAATGTCACGCTAGCTTTTTTTATTGAATCGATCCTGGACTTTGTTTCTCTTCTTGTCGCGATGCAGCACAAACCCTGCAATGAACCCAAGGCCTGCCAGGAAGAGTACCAATCCTATAATAAATTGCAGCCACAAAAACGGGATTGGGGGCTGCAGGATGCCGAAAAGCATATCTCTCATCAATTTGATGCCAAGTGCTGCCAAAGCACCAGGTACCAGCATGATAATCAGTGCAATGATCCGTACCATTATGGACATAACTCCTTTTTATCTCACTACTAGAAATTCTAACTTCATCTGGAAAATTGTCAAGCAGTTCTGAGTCATGTAAAATAAATATAAATCAAACATGAAATGAATTGCATATATCCACTTTTGGGGTGAAAAAAATTGCAAAAGGTTTTAATTATCGGCGGAGGGAAAGGCGGCACAGCAATCCTGAAGATCCTCCATGAAGTTTCTTTAATGAAAGTGATCGGAATAACCGATGTGAATGAAAGTGCTGCTGGCCTGAGGCTGGCTGAAGAGTGGGGCATCCCCACAGGGAAGGACTGGAAGTCGTTCCTGGATGATTCGATCGACATTGTGATTGAAGTGACGGGGGACCGGCAAGTGTTCGAGGATGTCAGGGAAGAACGGGGCAGGAATACAGTGCTCATTCCCGGAAGCGTAGCGTTTCTCATATCCAAACTCCTTGAAGAAAAAGAAGACCTGATCGGTCAGTTGACGAGCGAGTCTTTTAAACGGGATCTTATTTTTAATTCGACTGATGACGGGATGGTTGGCATCGATTCCAGAGGTACCGTCATGTTGTTCAATAAAAGTGCCGAACGGATGATAGGCCTCAGCAGTGATTCGGTGATAGGGAAACATATCAATGAAGTGATTCCTGAAAGTAAGCTCACGACGACACTTGAAACGCGCAGAACTGAGATCAATAAGGAAGTTGTCCTCAAAAACGGCCTGAAGATAATATCTAACCGTATCCCCATGATTACTGAAAACGAGGAAGTCATTGGGGCATTCACGGTCTTTAAAGATATTACGGAAGTTGTAAATCTGGCTGAAGAAATTACAAATTTAAAAGAAATCCAGACGATGCTTGAAGCGATTATTCATTCAAGCGATGATGCTATATCTGTGGTCGACGAAGAAGGTAAGGGGATCATGATCAACCCTGCATATACAAGGATTACCGGGCTCAGCCGGGATGAAGTGATCGGCAAGCCTGCCACCGCTGATATTTCGGAAGGGGAAAGTATCCATCTGAAGGTCCTTCAGACAAGGAGGGCGATCCGTGGAACGAAAATGAGAGTGGGGCCGAAGCGAAAAGAAGTCATCGTGAATGTCGCTCCCATCATCGTGAACGGGAAATTGAAAGGGAGCGTCGGCGTCATACATGACATGTCGGAAATTCAGTCGCTTACTCAGGAACTGGACAGGGCGAGGAAAATCATCCGTACTCTCGAAGCTAAATATATGTTTGAAGATATCATCGGCAAGTCTGATGAGATGCAGATCGCCATTGAGCAGGCGAAACTCGGTGCGAAAACACCTGCGACCGTGCTGCTGAGAGGGGAATCGGGTACCGGGAAGGAATTGTTTGCCCATGCGATACATAATGCAAGCGACCGTAAATTCAATAAGTTCCTTCGTGTGAACTGTGCCGCATTGTCTGAGAGTCTCCTTGAAAGTGAATTATTCGGTTATGAAGAGGGTGCCTTTTCCGGTGCGAAACGGGGAGGGAAGAGGGGTTTATTTGAAGAAGCCGACAAAGGCAGCATCTTCCTGGATGAAATCGGTGAGCTCAGTGCCAATACTCAGGCGAAGCTACTAAGGGTCCTTCAGGAGAACGAAATCGTCAGGGTAGGAGGGACGAAAAGCATCAGCATCAATGTAAGGGTGATTGCTGCAACCAATGTCAACTTAGAGAAAGGCATCGCCGATGGATCCTTCAGGGAAGATTTATATTATCGTTTGAACCGGATGCCCATCCAGATACCGCCGCTCAGAAACAGAAAAAGCGACATCCCTCTCATTTCAGAAGGCCTGATTACAAAGCTGAATCAGGATTACGGAAGAAATGTAGAAGGAATAACAGAAAATGCGATAAAGAAACTGATGGAATATCACTGGCCAGGCAATGTAAGGGAGCTTGAAAATGTACTCGGCCGTGCGATGATCTTCATGAAATATAATGAAACGATCATCGACTTGAACCACCTTCCCTCGCTGGACAGCAGCGTGAAAGAAGCCGGAAAGAAAAAAGAAGGTGGAGTGCCGTCTGGGAGAGATTTAAATTCCCAGCTTGAGGAATATGAAAAAAAGATAATTCAAGAGGTTTTAGAGCAGAATAATGGTAACAAAACAGCTGCTGCAAAAATATTGAATGTTTCAGTGCGAAACTTGTATTACAAGCTTGAAAAATATAACATTGAAATAAATAGCATGAAATAAATTGCATGGTGTGAATTTTTTTGCATGGTTACAGTTGCTGAAAATAAAGCGTTTTCAACATTTGAAAGTTGGCACGCTTCTTGCAAGTAAGTAGAGTGGGAACAAATTTTTTATTGAAAGGGTTGAAATTTACCTTCATGAATCTTCAGTCTTTAGTGGAAAAAGCAACCCAAACAGAACATTCTGTAGTAGCAGTGGCAGCTGCAGAAGATAAAGAAGTACTTGAGGCTGTCGGTATGGCAGCCGACAAAAATATGGCCGAATTCATTTTGTTTGGAGACAAAGAAAAGATAGAAGCCATTATAGAAGAAAGCGTGCCTGGGATAAAATCGCATGATGCGGTAAAAATCAAGCATGCAGCTTCACCGCAAAAGGCAGCTGAGCTTGCTGTGAAAGCGGTCAGGGAAAACGAAGCAGATGCCCTGATGAAAGGGAATGTCCCTACCGCAGTCATTCTGAAAGCTGTGCTGAATAAAGAGTGGGGCCTTCGAACAGGAAATGTATTATCGCATGTCGCTGCGTTTGAAATACCTGACTTTAAGCAGCTTGTGTTCGTTACAGATGCGGCAATGAATATCACTCCTGATTTGAACCAGAAGGCGCAAATCGTAGAAAATGCCGTCAGAACAGCCGCTGCGATCGGTGTCACCACGCCTAAAGTCGCTCCGCTCGCTGCAGTTGAAACGGTGAATCCCGCCATGCAGGCCACCCTTGATGCAGCAGCGCTCACCGCAATGAATAACAGGGGGCAGATCAGAGGGTGCATCATAGATGGGCCGCTGGCTCTTGATAATGCCATCTCGCACAAGGCTGCTGAACACAAAGGAATTCAAAGTGAAGTAGCAGGACAAGCAGATATCCTGCTCGTCCCGAATATTGAAACCGGCAATGCACTGTATAAATCACTGATTTACTTTGCAAAAGCCAAAGTGGGTGCCGTGATCGCCGGTGCTAAAGCACCTATTGTGCTGACATCCAGAGCAGACAGTGCGGAAAGTAAATTATACTCACTTGCACTCGCAATCTGCTCTGCTTCTAAATAAACCATTTATCAAACACTAACTAGTAATGATCCTGGGGAGGAAATTCAAATGAAAATATTCAGCTATATGGAAAAGTATGATTATGAGCAATTAGTATTCTGTCAAGACGAAGTATCAGGATTGAAAGCAATCATCGCCATTCATGATACAACACTCGGGCCTGCTCTCGGCGGAACCCGTATGTGGACGTATGATTCGGAAGAAGCGGCAATTGAAGATGCCCTTCGCCTGGCAAAAGGCATGACTTACAAGAATGCCGCAGCCGGACTGAACCTCGGCGGTGGGAAAACGGTTATCATCGGAGATCCTCGCAAAGACAAAAATGAAGAAATGTTCCGTGCGTTCGGACGTTATATCCAGGGACTAAATGGCCGCTATATCACAGCCGAGGATGTAGGGACCACTGTGGCAGATATGGATCTGATCCATGAAGAAACAGATTATGTAACGGGTATTTCACCTGCATTCGGTTCTTCGGGCAATCCTTCACCTGTAACGGCATACGGTGTGTACCGCGGCATGAAGGCAGCAGCTAAAGAAGCATTCGGCACGGACTCGCTTGAAGGAAAAACGATCGCTGTGCAGGGTGTAGGGAATGTTGCTTACAACATGTGTAAACACCTGCACGAAGAAGGAGCGAACCTGATTGTTACGGATATCCATAAAGAATCCGTTGATCGCGCTGTAAACGACTTTGGAGCAAAAGCAGTAGATCCTTCAGAAATCTATAGTGTTGACTGTGATATCTTTGCTCCATGTGCACTTGGCGCCATCATCAATGATGAAACCATTTCCCAGATCAAGGCCAAGGTCATTGCAGGAGCGGCGAATAACCAACTGAAAGAAACCCGTCATGGTGATGCCATCCATGAGATGGGCATCGTATATGCACCTGATTATGTCATCAATGCCGGCGGTGTAATCAATGTGGCAGATGAACTTTACGGTTATAACAGCGAAAGAGCGATGAAAAAAGTGGAGCAGGTCTATAACAATGTTGAGCGCGTCATCGAGATTGCAAAGCGTGACAACGTTCCGACATATGTAGCCGCTGACCGCATGGCGGAAGAACGAATTGAAAAAATGCGCCGTTCAAGAAGTCAATTCTTACAAAACGGGCAGCATATTCTGAGCAGACGCTGATAAACAAACAAGGACGCTTGACTTCTCCAGAAGTGAAGCGTTTCTTACCTGATATAAGGGATTGATGGGAACAAGGGGTTATCTGTCATAGGGGGATATTTCAATACAGGAAAATAAAACAGCTACCCAAATGGAGGTAACAGCAGTGCAGGAAACAAAACATCGAATTTTAGTCATAAATCCCGGATCGACATCAACAAAGATTGGTGTTTTCGATGATGACCGGTCCATTTTTGAAAAAACGATCCGTCATGAAACGGAGAAAATAAATGAATTCCCAAATATCATCGATCAATATGAATTCCGTAAAAACACGATTCTCCAGACGCTTGATGAAGAAGGCATCAACATCAGTAAATTAAGTGCAGTCTGCGGACGCGGCGGTTTATTAAGACCGATTGAAGGCGGGACATATTTAGTCAATGATGAAATGCTGAAAGATTTGAGAGAAGGATTTTCAGGTCAGCATGCTTCTAATCTTGGCGGAATATTGGCTTTTGAAATTGCATCGGGACTGAATATCCCTTCCTATATTGTCGATCCAGTCGTTGTGGACGAGCTTCAACCATTGGCAAGGGTCTCCGGTTTTTCCTTGATTGAAAGAAAAAGCATATTCCACGCTTTGAATCAAAAAGCAGTGGCCAGAAGAGTGGCAAAGCAATTAGGGAAAAAGTACGAAGAACTTAATCTGATCATCACGCATATGGGAGGCGGTATCACGGTCGGTGCCCATAAAAGCGGAAAAGTGATTGATGTGAATAACGGACTGCATGGGGATGGTCCATTCAGTCCTGAAAGGGCGGGTACAGTGCCTGCCGGCGATTTGGTCGATCTCTGCTTCTCGGGAGATTATTATCGGGATGAAATCATGAAAAAGCTGGTCGGCCAAGGAGGACTTGTAGGATATCTCGGAACAAATGATGCCGTCAAAGTAGAGAAGATGATTGAAAAGGGCGATGGCAAGGCCCAGGAAGTTTATGATGCAATGGCCTATCAAATCGCAAAGGAAATCGGTTCTGCAAGTGCCGTTCTGAACGGAAAGGTCGATGCGATCGTCTTAACGGGGGGACTTGCGTATGGCAAGGATTTCGTCAAGGCAATCAGTGAACGCATAAATTGGATAGCTGATGTCATCATCCATCCAGGTGAGAATGAGCTTCAGGCGCTGGCTGAAGGTGCTCTCAGAGTCCTTAAAAATGAAGAAGACCATAAAGAATATCCCGGAACAGTAAAAGAAGAAGCAACAGTATAAGTTTGAGGAGGATGCAGCTTTGGCACAAGAATATGATTTAGTCATTCTGGGCGGGGGTACGGGCGGTTATGTCGCCGCTATCCGCGCATCACAATTAGGGTTGAAGACAGCTATCGTTGAAAAAGGGAAACTTGGGGGTACTTGTCTCCATAGAGGATGCATTCCGAGTAAAGCACTTTTACGCAGTGCGGAAGTTTATGCCACTGCGAAACACAGTGACAGCTTCGGTGTGAAAATCAACGGTGTGGAACTTGATTTCGAGAAAGTCCAATCCCGTAAGAATGGCATCGTCGAACAGCTTCATAAAGGTGTTCAGCACCTGATGAAACAAGGAAAAATCGATGTTTTCGAGGGAATCGGACGCATTCTTGGCCCATCTATTTTTTCTCCTATGCCAGGTACGATTTCGGTTGAGATGAACAATGGCGAAGAGAATGAGATGCTGATCCCGAAAAATGTAATCGTAGCAACAGGTTCGCGTCCTCGTTCCCTGCCGGGGCTGGATATCGACGGTGAATATGTTTTATCTTCAGATGAAGCGCTGTCACTTGAACAGCTGCCGAAATCAATCATCATCGTCGGCGGCGGTGTGATCGGTATCGAGTGGGCTTCCATGTTATCCGACTTTGACGTTGAAGTGACGGTAGTCGAGTACGCTGACAAAATCGTACCGACTGAAGATCATGAAATTTCAAAGGAAATGCAGCGATTAATGAAGAAAAAAGGCGTGAAAATCGTAACAGGTGCAAAAGTACTCCCGGAATCCCTGCAAAAAGGTGACGGAAATGTAACGATCAATGCTGAACATAAGGGCGAAGAGAAGTTATTCACTGCTGAAAAAATCCTTGTCTCTGTCGGCAGGCAGGCAAATGTAGAGGGAATAGGCCTGGAAAACACCGACATCAAAATAGAAAAAGGCTTTGTTGAAGTAAATGATTTCTTCCAAACGAAAGAATCACACATCTACGCAATCGGTGACGTCATCGGCGGTCTGCAGCTGGCTCATGTTGCTTCTCACGAGGGCATCACAGCTGTTGAGCACCTGGCCAATGAGAAACCGCAGCCGATTGACTACTCATTGATTTCAAAATGCATTTACAGCAATCCGGAAATTGCGAGCGTCGGGATGACTGAACAAGAGGCCAAGGAAGTAGGCTTCGAGCTGAAGGTTGGGAAATTCAGCTTCAGGGCAATCGGGAAGGCTCTTGTTTATGGTGAATCTGATGGTTTTGTGAAGATCATTGCCGATAAGGATACAGATGATATCCTTGGTGTCCATATGATCGGTCCTCATGTGACAGACATGATTTCCGAAGCTGGACTTGCAAGAGTTCTTGACGCAACCCCATGGGAAATCGGACATACCATCCACCCGCATCCTTCTCTATCAGAAGCGATAGGGGAAGCCGCATTGGCAGTGGACGGAAAAGCGATCCATTCTTAAAACAAGGATGTTTCCAAAAAGTTTGTTGCTTTTCGTAAATAGGCTTCCAGCCTGTATATAGATTGTGGACGTGCTCTTTTCGAAATCAAGCTTAAATAAGAGACGGGCAGAAAACCCGAAAATACCCAAGTTCCGGTATTTTCTTATGTGTAAAGCAGAAAAGTATGAGAAAAGAGCCTAAAACATAGAGGGGGATTTCATTTCCCTCTCATAAAGACTTTAACCCGCAGGAGGTAAAATGATATGGCAGAGAATCGTCATGAAGAATTAGGTCTCTCTAATGAAAAAGTATTAGAAATGTATGAAACGATGCTACTTGCTAGAAAAATTGATGAGCGTATGTGGTTATTGAACCGTTCCGGGAAAATCCCATTCGTCATCTCATGTCAGGGGCAGGAAGCTGCACAAATCGGGGCAGCCTTCGCATTGGATAAAGAAAAGGATTATGTCCTTCCATACTACCGTGATATGGGTGTTGTGCTGACATTCGGCATGACGGCTCAGGAATTGATGCTTTCTGGATTTGCCAAAGCTGAAGATCCAAACTCAGGCGGACGCCAGATGCCTGGTCACTTCGGTCAAAAGAAAAATAATATCGTAACCGGGTCTTCACCTGTTACGACACAGGTCCCGCACGCAGTAGGAATTGCACTTGCAGGGAAAATGGAAAAGAAAGACCTTGTCACCTTCGTAACGTTCGGTGAAGGTTCTTCAAATCAGGGTGACTTCCATGAAGGTGCTAACTTCGCAGGGGTACATAAGCTTCCGGTTATCTTTATGTGTGAAAACAATAAATACGCAATCTCTGTTCCAATTGAAAAGCAATTGGCATGTGAAAATGTATCAGATCGTGCTATCGGGTACGGAATGCCAGGATACACGGTTGATGGAAATGATCCTCTGGAAGTATACAAGGCAGTTAAAGAAGCGGCAGACCGCGGCCGCCGCGGAGAAGGCCCTACTCTGATCGAAACGGTTTCTTACCGTTTGACTCCTCACTCTTCAGACGATGATGATCGAAGCTATCGTTCTCCGGATGAAGTGGCAAAAGCAAAAACGAACGACCCGATCATTACATTCGGTGCTTATCTGAAAGAGACCGGCGTAATGGATGATGCTCTTGAAAAAGAAATCAATGACCGCGTGATGAAGCAAGTGAACGAAGCAACAGATTATGCAGAAAATGCTCCATATGCCGACCCTGAATCGGCAATGAAGTTTGTATACGCAGAAGAGAAGTAAGGGGGAATAGACTATGCCAGTAATTTCATACATTGATGCCGTAACTATGGCGATTAGAGAAGAAATGGAACGGGATGAAAAAGTATTCGTACTTGGTGAGGATGTTGGGAAAAAAGGCGGTGTATTCAAAGCGACTCACGGGCTGTATGACCAATTCGGCGAAGAGCGCGTAATTGATACTCCACTTGCAGAGTCAGCCATTGCAGGTGTCGGGATCGGTGCTGCGATGTACGGTATGAGACCGATTGCCGAAATGCAGTTTGCGGATTTCATCATGCCGGCCGTAAACCAGATCATCTCCGAAGCGGCCCGTATCCGTTACCGCTCGAATAATGACTGGAGCTGTCCGATGGTCATCCGTGCACCTTACGGGGGCGGAGTACATGGAGCTTTATACCACTCGCAATCCGTTGAAGCAGTATTTGCCAATCAGCCTGGACTTAAAATCGTGATGCCTTCGACTCCTTATGATGTAAAAGGATTGTTGAAAGCGGCGATCCGTGATGAGGATCCGGTTCTTTTCTTCGAGCATAAACGTGCCTACCGCTTAATCAAAGGCGAGGTTCCTGAAGATGACTACACGCTTCCAATCGGGAAAGCGGATGTGAAACGGGAAGGTGAAGACCTCACTGTCATCACATACGGACTATCCGTCCACTTCGCACTCCAGGCTGCAGAAAAGCTTGCCCAGGATGGAATCGAAGCTCATATCCTGGATTTAAGAACGATCTATCCACTGGATAAGGAAGCCATCATCGAAGCTGCTTCTAAAACCGGTAAAGTACTGCTTGTAACCGAAGATAACAAAGAAGGAAGCATCATGGGTGAAGTATCAGCCATCATTGCAGAAAACTGCCTGTTCGAACTTGACGCACCGATCAAGCGGCTTGCCGGACCTGATATACCTGCAATGCCATATGCTCCTACAATGGAAAAATACTTTATGATCAACCCGGACAAAGTAGAAAAAGCAATGCGAGAGCTCGCAGAATTTTAATCCAACAAACATACTGAAAGCAAAACGTTAGGAGGGTTCCTCATGGGTATAGAAAAAATGAAGATGCCGCAGCTGGGGGAAAGTGTTACAGAAGGTACAATCAGTAAATGGCTCGTATCTCCCGGCGATACTGTCAATAAATATGACCCGATTGCAGAAGTGCAGACGGATAAAGTAAATGCCGAAGTGCCATCATCCTTTACAGGTACGATAAAAGAATTGATTGCTGATGAAGGAGATACATTGGAAGTCGGGGAGATCATCTGCTCGATCGAAGTGGAAGGAGGCGGCTCTGCGCCTTCGGAAGACGCTCCGAAAGAGGAAAAGAAGGAGACTGCAGGTGAGAAATCATCTCCGGCACCTGCCCAAAACAAAGCGCCGAAGAAAGAAGCCGGAAATAAGGCGAGATATTCTCCGGCCGTATTGAAGCTTTCCCAGGAACACGATATCGACTTGAATCAGGTGGATGGCACAGGAAGCGGCGGCCGCATCACCAGAAAAGATCTCAAGAAAATCATCGAATCCGGAAATATCCCTAAAGCCGGCGATGCATCTGAAACACAACAAGCGGAAGCACAGGCACCACAGCAAGCTCCTGTAAAAGAACAAGCTCAGCCTGCAGTGGCTGCGAAGCAGGCAGCACCTGCACCGAATGTACCGGTCATGCCGGGAGATATTGAAATACCTGTTACAGGTGTCCGTAAAGCCATCGCATCCAATATGGTAAGAAGCAAGCATGAAGCTCCACACGCCTGGACGATGATGGAAGTGGACGTGACAAACCTAGTGGAATACAGGAACTCACTCAAAACTGAATTCAAACAGCGCGAAGGCTTTAACTTAACATTCTTCGCTTTCTTCGTGAAAGCTGTGTCCCAGGCACTTAAAGAGTTCCCACAGATCAATTCAATGTGGGCAGGGGATAAAATCATCCAGAAGAAAGACGTCAATATCTCGATCGCTGTAGCAACGGACGATGCGTTATTCGTTCCGGTCATCAAAAATGCAGATGAAAAAACGATCAAAGGCATTGCACGTGAAATCACGGACCTTGCCGGAAAAGTGCGGAGCGGCAAGCTGAAGTCCGAAGATATGCAGGGCGGCACCTTTACAGTGAATAATACCGGGTCTTTCGGCTCTGTCCAATCAATGGGTATTATCAACTATCCTCAGGCCGCCATCCTGCAGGTCGAATCGATTGTCAAACGTCCTGTCGTCATGAATAATGGCATGATTGCAGTCCGTGATATGGTGAATCTGTGTATGTCACTCGATCACCGGGTGCTTGACGGCCTTGTTTGCGGAAGATTCCTCCAGCGGATCAAAGAGATTCTGGAGAATACTTCTAAGGAAAATACGTCTGTATATTAATATTCGGGATACTGCTTTTTTACAAGGCAGACCGGCATGGAAAAAGGACTGACCTGAGCGGTTAGTCCTTTTTTCTATTACCTTGAATCAGCTTATTTTCCTATTTATGGTACTTGATAAAATGAAAACACGGGACAATCACCCTTAATATTCCTGGAAGAATAATCCTTCTAAAAAATTACATTTTTTCGTAGTGCTTTATCAGGGTAGGGAAGCCGAGCATAAAACCGCTATGACCCCTATTCCTTATTTTTTAAAATCGAAATTTTCATTTTACCCAAACCCCTCCCAATGACCCCTGTTTTTCTACCTGAAATAAAAGAATATGCCTGAAGTTATGGAATATATGAGTCTTTCATCCTTTCAGGAAAAAAGAGGAATCAGACCATTCGTTCATTTTCCGAAAATTCAGATTAATAATGACAAAAAGTTACAACATTTTACAATTAACCTTGGTTATCTTTGGTGTAACACCTACATTTTACCAGGTGATTCTATATGAGGAGGTGGATTTTTGAAGGAAACATCAATATAATCCGGGAGGGAATTAAATGAGGGGAAGAAGTAAGAGAAAGTGGTTCTCAATCGTATTGACCCTAGTAATGTTCATTCCACTAATGTTTCCATTCAACTCTAACGCAGCAAGTACTTCGATGCCGACTGTAGCAAAAGGAAAGGCTTCTACGTCGGTGAATGATACTGCAAAAGTAAGTCCGCAATCGAAAATCACATCAAAGCTCCAAGATCAATTCAAGAAAGATAAGCACGTCACATACTTAGTGAAGTTCAAGGAGCAGGTAGACACTAAGGGCGTAGCAAAAAAAGCGGCTGAAAAAGCCGAGAAACAAAAGCTTACAGCTAATAATAAAAAGTTGCTGAAGCGTAATATGGTTGTTTCAGAGCTGCGTTCCACTGCACTTGAAACTCAAGCAGAAGTACAAAAATACTTAAACAAAGAGAAAAAGAGCGGTGCCGTCAAAAACGTGAAGGATTTCTACGTAGTCAACGGTATGGCAGTCACAAGTACAAAAGAAGTCATGGAAAAAATCGCTCAATATCCTGAAGTAGCGAAAATTCTTCCGAATGAAACCCGCCAGCTCATCCAGCCGGTAAAAGCAGATGGCTCTGCAGCCACCCTGGATGTGAAAAAGGCTGAAAAAGCGGACAATAAGCCGGCTTCAATCGAGTGGAACCTCGAGCAGATCGGTGCACCGGCCGTATGGGATATGGGAATCGACGGTGCCGGTACGGTAGTCGCATCCATCGATACCGGTGTTCAATGGAATCACCCGGCATTGAAGGAAAAATACAGAGGGTTTGATCCTCAAAATCCTGATACCCCGGATAATGAGTTCAACTGGTTCGATGCAACAGCAGGCCAGGGCACACCTTATGATGATCAAGGACATGGTACACATGTAACTGGTACAATGGTGGGTTCTGAACCAGATGGAAATAATCAGATCGGTGTTGCTCCTGGAGCGAAGTGGATTGCGGTTAAGGCATTCACTGCCAATGGAGGAACAGATGTTGACTTATTGGAGGCAGGTGAATGGATTCTCGCCCCTACTGATGCAGAAGGGAATCCGCATCCTGAAATGGCTCCGGATGTAGTCAATAACTCTTGGGGAGGCGGACCTGGCTTAGATGAATGGTACCGCGAAATGGTTGCTGCATGGAGAGCAGCGGAAATCTTCCCTGAATTCTCAGCAGGAAACACGACTTTATTCAACCCGGGTGGACCAGGTTCGGTAGCGACACCGGCAAACTATCCTGAGTCGTTTGCTACTGGTGCGACTGACAGCAGCAATCGCCTTGCGAGCTTCTCTTTACAGGGACCTTCTCCATATGACGAAGTGAAGCCCGAAATTTCAGCACCGGGCGTGAACATCCGTTCATCTGTCCCTGGCAGCGGTTATGAAGGCGGCTGGAACGGTACATCAATGGCAGGGCCGCACGTATCGGCTGTAGCCGCACTGTTAAAGCAGGTTAATTCTGATTTGACAGTCGATGATATCGAAGAAATCCTGACGTCTACAGCAGTACCGTTGACTGACGGCACATTCCCTGAATCCCCGAATAACGGTTATGGCCATGGGCTTGTGAATGCATTTGATGCAGTCTCATCAGTCATGAGCGGAATAGGTAAGATTGAAGGAAATGTATCGAAAGAAGGAGATGACTCGGAAGCTCCTGAAATCTCCCACGATGCTCCGGCGGAGGCATTCAAAGGTATGGAGCTGCCTCTGCAAGCGGATGTAAATGATAATATCAGTGTCACAAATGTATCCCTTAGCTATCAAAAAGCTGATGGTGAGTGGGTTACCGTTGATGCTTCAAGAACATCCGGCGATTATACTTCCGGAACTTACGAAGCAGTCATTCCGGGTGCGGATCTGACCGGTGACGAAGTGAATTATAAGTGGACTGCTGCTGACTACGGCGGAAATGAAGCCGACAGTGATACGTATACAGTAGCTTTATTACCGGGTATCACAGTTGGATATGAGCAGGACTTTGAAACAACTCCTGCCGGCTGGACTTCATATGGAGAAGCAAACAGCTGGGAGTGGGGCGTTCCGACTACAGGACCTGGCAGCGCAGTATCCGGTGAAAAAGTATATGCAACGAATCTTGATGGGAATTATGATAATCGCGCGAATATGTCCCTGCAGATGCCTCCGATCGACCTGCCGGAAGGGAACAGCTTCCTTCAGTTCAAGCAGTGGCATGAACTTGAAAGAAACTACGATTACGGTCACGTATTTGTCTCAACAGACGGAGAGAACTGGACTCAGGCTCTGCGTGTAAATAATGTGACGGACGGCTGGATCGACGGCGAGGTAGACTTAAGTGAATATGCCGGCCAGCGTGTTTATGTGGCATTCAATGTGACGACGGATGGAAGCGTCGTGAAACAAGGATGGTATCTGGATGATGTGAAATTGAGTGCAGAATCCATTATGCCTGCAGGCAAAGCAAAGTTAGGTTTAAAGTCTAAGAGTGACAGCTCGGCTTCGGTTTCAAAGAAACCTAGTGTGAATCCTAATAAGATTGAAATGGCTGAGCCTGCCAAGAAAGAAGCCCCTGTGGAAGGCAACTCTCCTGCTCCGGTATTATTACCGCTGCAAGCAGAGGTTACTGTGCTTGAAACTGGACGTTCTGCTTATACGAATCCGGCAGATGGATCTTATCAAATGACCCATGCTGCAGGAGAATTTACACTACAGGCTTCAACTTACGGGTACAGATCACAGACACAAAGTGTCACAGTGGAAGCCGATGAAACTTCAACAGCGAACTTTACGCTGGAAGAAATCCCGCGCGGAACTGTTTCGGGTGTTGTGACCAACCAAATGACAGGCGAACCTGTCGAAGGTGCGACAGTCTTCTTGATGGAAGATGCCGTGGTAACTCCGGTTGAAACAAATGCAGACGGTGAATACGAACTCGAAGCTTATGAAGGTGAATATACGCTCAAAATCGTTGCACCTTACTACTACAGCCAAGAGGTGAGTGTGACCATTGAAGGCGGGGAAGCTGCTGAAGCGGACGTTTCCCTTGAGCCATTCATCGGCTACCCTGGTGAAATCGGTTACGATGATGGGACAGCTGAAAATGCACGTGCCTTCTATGATGCAGGTAATGGGTGGGCCGTTAAGATGTCACTGGAAGAAGGAAACGATTCAGCAATGGTAACCGGAGGTCTATTCCGATTCTGGGATACAGAATGGCCGGTACCGGGCGGAACTGATTTCCAAGTGGCAATTTACGACGCTTCCGGAACTGACGGGGCACCAGGTAAGAAGCTCGCAGGTCCATTTGATGCAACTGCTTTAAGAAATGGCGAATGGACGCACGTCGATCTTAGTGAACACGGAATCATGGTCGATGGAGACTTCTATATGGTCTACATCCAATCTGCCCCTAACCCTAACGCACCTGGATTAGGTACAGATGAAGACGGTGAATACGCTGCGCGCAGCTGGCAGCTGGTCGGGGGAGCATGGTCGCCTTCTCCAGAAGATGAAGGAAACTATATGATCCGTGCAACAGTGAATTACGAAGTGACTGCACCAGTCATCACTTCACCTAAAGACGGTTCATATACGAA
Organism: Rossellomorea oryzaecorticis; assembly: GCF_045897515.1. Lineage (NCBI taxonomy): Bacteria > Bacillati > Bacillota > Bacilli > Caryophanales > Bacillaceae > Rossellomorea > Rossellomorea oryzaecorticis. Next base: position 88,887 of record NZ_JBJOSA010000012.1, read on the forward strand.
AGACGAATCGGTCACCGTTGAAGGTACTTCAGCCCCTACCACTACCGTCCATCTATACAATGGGGACGATGAAGTGGCTCAAGCTGAAACGGCTGAAGACGGTACATTCTCTGCAAATGTTACCTTGGATGACGGGGAGAATGTCATTACGGCAAAAGCTGCAACAGAGCAGGGTATGACGGGGGCTTCCGAACCTGTTACGATCACGCTCGATCAGGTGAAGCCGGAACTCGCCATCACTTCTCCTGAAGAAGGACTGAAAACAAATCGCGAGGCCATCACGGTAAAAGGAACCATTAACGAGGATCACCTTGCATGGGTGAAAGTGAATGGGGAAAAAGCAACTGTGAAAGACGGCGAATTCAGCCACAGACTTCTTCTGGACCAGGGAGAAAATGTCATTCAAGTTGTTGCAAAAGATAAAGCCGGCAACAAAAAGAAGAAATCGGTAACGGTATTTGCCAAGTTCGGCGACATTGAAATCGATAATCTTCTTCCGGCTGAAGATAAAGAATTGAAAAAAGGTGAATCGGTAAAAATCGAATTTGACAGCGAACCTGGATTGGATGCAACATTCGCCATCCACATGCCGCTGACGAATGCAGGAGGACAATTGACGAACGCAACTGAACTTCCGATGATGGAAACTTCTGAAGGACATTATGTAGGATACTACACGGCAACGTCCAATGTGAAAGCACCTGGGGCCGTGGTTGAAGTCAAGATCTCTGACGACTTCGGAAATGTAACCACTAAACGTGCAGAAGGAAAGCTTTACATCAACGCTAAAAAATAAAGAATCAAGAAGGGGGAAGAGCCGGCATGCCGGCTCTTCTTTTTTCTGATATTAATGAAGAATTGAAGAAAAGAGATTTTTTTTATATACTGAAATAGTATTAAATAAAAATTTCGAATTTTATCAAAACCGGCAGCGAAAAGAAACAAAGGGGCAGTTGAGTATAATTTTGAAAACGATTTCAAAAATGCGAAATGAAAGAGGGGTACATATGAAGCTTAGTGAGATGAAGAATCAATCATTCGATCCTCCCAATCTTCAAGCATGGCAGGTAGCGGCAAAGAAAGCCTTGAAAGGGAGGAGCGTAGAATCATTACATACCGGAACGTATGAAGGGATTGAACTTAAGCCGTTGTTTACCCAGGAAGATCTTCCCGCAAACGACCGGGTGGAGTCCTATATACCGGGGGTGAATAAAAAGGTTTCCTCCGTTCAAGAGTGGAAAATCGCACAAGTAATAAAAAGGGGAACGTGGGATGAATTAACACATGCCCTGCAAGCAGCAATTTCAAGAGGACAAAACTGCTTGTCATTTTCGGTGGAAGATATGCAAATGGATGAAGGATTTGACAACTTTATCCACGGGACTGCTGGAGAGAATCTGCCTTTATTCAACATTGAGAAGAATAATGCCGTTCTGGCTGACAGACTGTCTTCCTTGGCGGATAGCGATGAATCGCTGAAAGGTTCCCACGGAGTGATCGGATATGATCCAATTTCTGAAATTGCCTTCAAGCAGGGTGATTGCCAGCTTGATGAATGGACAGAAAAGACTGTCGCTGTGTCATCCAGCCTCCCGCACATCAAGACAATCATCATCAATACGACACCCTATCACAATCAGGGAGCGAATGCAGTGCAGGAGCTTGCCTATGCATTTAGTACGGGAGTCTTATATTTTGATATATTTCAAGAAAAGGGATGGTCCCCTGAAGAGATTGCTGGAAAGATACATGTTCATTTCTCGGCAGGAAGTCACTTCTTCATGGAACTTTCCAAGATAAGAGCGTTCAAAAAGGTATGGAAGGACATTCTTACTTCTTATGGCATTGATAAAGAATTATGTGAACGCTTCATCAGTATCAGCGTTGAGACATCACAGTTCAATAAATCAGCCCTTGATCGCCATGTGAACCTGCTCCGGACGGGCGGAGAGGCATTTTCTGCCGTTCTTTCCGGCGTCGATTTTCTGGTTGTACATCCTTTTGACAGCGTGTCGGGTGAGACAACCCCGCTTTCTGAAAGGGCTGCACGCAACATACAGCTGATCCTTGGGGAAGAAGCTCATTTAAATAAAGTGATCGATCCAGCCGGGGGGTCCTATTATGTGGAATGGCTGACCGAAGAGGTCGGAAGAAAAGCCTGGTCGGAATTCCTGCGGATCGATTCGGAAGGCGGAATGGCCGATTTACTGAAGAAAGGTGATATCCAGGAGAGCGTGAACAAGGTGCTGGAAAAGAGGCTTGCTGATTTATCCACGCGTTCACAATCCATGATTGGCACCAACATTTATGCAAATCCTGAAGATTCGCTTATCGGCGTGGAACCGTCAGATGACTACAGGCTTTCCCTGCCGTTTGAAAAGCTCAGAAGAAGGGCTGAAGAAATAAGAAGGTCAGGGGAAAAACCGGCCGCAGGAATCATTGGACTGGGTGAACTGAAGAGTCACAAGCCGCGCGCAGATTTTGTCAGTGGTTTCTTGTCCACAGGGGGCATCCATTCCCACCTGAGCCGTCCTTGTTTTACGAAAGAGGATGTCCTCGCCTTCATGGAAGAAACCAATTATCCATATTATGTTGTTTGCGGCCGGGATGAAGAATATGATTCATGGCTCCCATTGATCGTGGAGACAGCCGGCAAATACCATTCACAAATAAAAGTCGATGCTGCAGGTAAATTGAACGAAGAGAAGATGGCGGCCTGGACTCAGCTTGGGTTGAACGGCTGTATCCACCGGAACCAGAATATGCTGGAGAAACTGAATGATCTACTGACCATCTGGGAGGAGGAAAAGAAATGATTAAACCCGACTGGCAGGGAATGGACCCGTATTCCCCAAGGGCTGCTGCGGGAGATTTTCCTGCTCCAGGCAGCACCTATGAAACAAATGAAAATATAACGATCAAGTCGCTCTATACAGAGGAAGATACCAAGACTATGGCCCATCGTGAAGATCTGCCTGGTATTGCCCCGTTCACCCGCGGGCCGTATCCGACGATGTATGTGAACAGGCCGTGGACCGTGCGTCAATATGCAGGTTTTTCAACTGCAGAAGAAAGTAATGCGTTTTACCGGAGAAACTTAAGCATGGGGCAAAAGGGACTTTCGGTGGCCTTCGACCTTGCGACACACCGGGGCTATGATTCAGATCACCCAAGAGTGGTGGGGGACGTCGGAAAAGCAGGGGTGGCAATCGATTCCATCCTCGATATGAAAATACTTTTCGATGGGATCCCGCTTGACCAAATGTCGGTATCCATGACGATGAACGGCGCTGTGCTGCCGATCCTGGCTTTTTATATCGTCACGGCAGAAGAACAGGGTGTCCCGCAGGAGAAGCTCTCAGGAACCATTCAGAATGATATCTTAAAAGAATACATGGTGAGGAATACGTATATATACCCGCCGGAGACTTCCATGAAAATCATAGCGGATATCTTTGAGTATACCTCCAGGAACATGCCTAAATTCAACAGCATCAGCATCTCGGGATATCATATGCAGGAAGCGGGGGCACCTGCCGATATCGAACTTGCCTATACCCTTGCAGACGGGCTTGAATACGTCAGGACCGGTTTAAAGGCGGGGATCGACATCGATTCTTTCGCACCGAGGCTGTCATTCTTTTGGGCAATCGGGATGAATTATTTCATGGAAGTGGCAAAAATGCGTGCCGCGAGAAGGATCTGGGCAAAGATGATGAAATCATTTGACCCTGAGAATGTGAAATCAATGGCGCTCAGGACCCACTCCCAAACATCAGGGTGGAGCCTGACGGAACAGGATCCTTTCAACAATGTGACCCGGACCCTGATTGAGGCGCATGCAGCAGCGATGGGCCATACCCAGTCGCTTCATACGAACGCACTAGATGAGGCCATCGCCCTGCCGACTGACTTTTCAGCACGGATCGCACGTAACACCCAGCTTTATCTGCAGGAAGAAACCTTGATCACAAAAGTCATCGACCCGTGGGCCGGTTCCCACTATGTCGAATCCCTTACCCAGCAGCTCATGGAGAAGGCATGGGAGCATATTGAAGAAATAGAAGAGCTCGGCGGGATGACGAAAGCGATCGAAACAGGTCTGCCAAAGATGAGGATCGAAGAAGCTGCTGCAAGAAGGCAGGCAATGATCGACTCAGGTAAAGAATCGATCATCGGCGTCAATAAGTACCGTCTGGATAAAGAAGATGAAATTGAAACACTCGATATTGACAATACTGCCGTCAGACAAAAGCAGATCGAGAGAATCCAAAAATTAAAAGATGAGAGAAATGAAGATGAAGTCCTGAAAGCACTGGACGCCTTGACGAACGCAGCGCAGACAGGGGAAGGGAATCTTCTAGAAAAGGCAGTTGACGCAGCCCGGGCCAGAGCAACCCTCGGTGAAATATCCGGTGCAGTCGAAAAAGTATCAGGCAGGCATAAAGCGACGATAAGGAGCATAAGCGGCGTGTACAGTTCAAATTTCTCGAATGAAAATGAAATTGCAGTGGTGCAGGAAATGACCGAGGAATTCCTTGAGAACGAAGGAAGGAGACCACGTATCTTGATTGCGAAGATGGGCCAGGACGGGCACGACAGGGGTGCGAAGGTGATCAGTACGGCATTCGCCGATCTTGGATTTGACGTCGATATCGGACCGCTGTTTCAAACGCCGGAGGAAACGGCACTGCAGGCAGTCGAAAACGATGTGCATGTCATTGGGTTCAGCTCCCTTGCTGCCGGGCATAAAACCCTCCTGCCGCAGCTTGCAGCAGAGCTTGCAAAACTCGGCAGGGAAGACATATTGATTGTCGTAGGCGGCGTCATTCCTGCCAAGGATTATGAGTTCCTGCTGAATAACGGGGCATCTGCCGTGTTCGGACCTGGTACAATCATACCGGTGGCAGCACAGAAGGTGATAAAGGAAATCTATGAAGTCCTCGGTTATGAGGAAGTGACCGAATAATGGATTCCCGGAAGCCGGAGAAAAAGAGGAAATTTGTTAAGAGAAAACAAGATTCCATTTCAATTCCAGCATTGAAAGAAGGGGTCCTGAATGGAAATCGCAGTTCCTTGGCAAAAGCCATCACACTCATAGAGAGCAACGCCCCCCATCACTATGAATGGGGCCAGGAACTTCTGGGGGAATTGATGCCCCATACCGGGAACAGCCTCAGGATCGGGATTACGGGAGTCCCCGGGGCAGGGAAAAGCACCTTCATCGAAGCGTTTGGAGAAATGCTGTGCAATCAGGGGCACTCTGTCGCGGTTCTTGCAATCGATCCAAGCTCCTCCTTATCAGGGGGAAGCATCCTCGGGGATAAAACAAGGATGGAGCAGCTTTCCAAAAATCCAAAGGCGTTCGTCAGGCCGTCCCCGACAGCGGGCACGCTCGGCGGGGTTCACCGGAAAACGAATGAAACATTGCTTTTGTGTGAAGCTGCAGGATATGACATCATGATCATCGAGACCGTCGGAGTCGGGCAGAGTGAAGTGATGGTCAGACAGATGGTCGACTTCTTCCTCTTACTCGCCATCACCGGCGCGGGAGATGAGCTTCAGGGGATGAAAAAAGGCATCATGGAACTCGCAGATGCCATGGTCGTCAATAAAGCGGACGGGAAAAATAAGCAGCTCGCTGAAAAGACGAGACGTGAACTGAACCAGATCCTTCACTTTCTAGTGCCGGCTACAAAAGGATGGAACTCAAGGGCGTATACATGCTCAGCCCTTGAAAAAAGCGGTTTGAAAGAGTTATGGGATGTCATAAATGAATTCGAGAAGACAACCAAAGAAACCGGCAGTTTTCAGGAAAGAAGGATGCGCCAAAAGAAAGAATGGTTTTACACCATGTTAAAAGACCGGATCCTGTCAGATTTCTTCCTGGACGAAAAAATCAAACCGGCAGTCCCGCGAATGGAAGAAAAAATCAAAAGCGGTGACCTGACCACATCCAAAGCCATCGAAGAACTGCTTCAACTGTATAAGAAGTCTTAATTCACACCTTTTTAGTCAATTTTAATTGAAAATAAAGGGACAAACTTGGTATGATGGGGGTACATCAAACTTCGTCTACCGTGAAGAATGATAAAGACATAGAGCATTGAAAAGGAGCGTCATAAAATGGATATGGATTTCAATTTATTTATGAACGATATCGTCCGCCAGGCCCGTCAGGAAATGGAGGCATCAGGATATTCACAATTAACATCAGAAGAAGATGTGGAACAGGCTTTCATCAAGCCGGGCACTACACTTGTCATGATTAACTCAGTATGTGGTTGTGCAGGCGGAATCGCCCGCCCGGCAGCAGCACATGCCATCCATTATGATAAAAGACCGGATCAGCTTGTAACGGTATTCGCCGGCCAGGATAAAGAAGCAACCGCTAAAGCACGCAGTTACTTCACCGGCTATCCGCCTTCCTCACCATCTTTCGCCCTTTTAAAAGATGGAGAACTCTTGACAATGGTAGAAAGACATGAAATCGAAGGACACGATCCGATGTCGGTTGTAAACAAGCTTCAATCCTATTTTGATGAATATTGCGAAGAAGTTTAAGCATCTTCAGGAATCGGCTCTTGTACAGTGTTGTTTGAGCCTTGAGTTAAACCCGGACCATTTTAAATTGGTCCGGGTTTTTGTTTTGATTTGTTTGGGGGCAGGGACGGGTTTGTGTTTCCTTATTTTTACAAGTGACGGAATTATCGCCGGAATCGAAAGATAAATGGTGGAAATCGAAGGATTAAGGGTCAAAATTAAAAGATTATTGGGCCATATTCGAAGATTACCTTGTCAATTCGAAAGATTCCACCCCGCATATAGACAAAAAGCCCGCTCTTTCATGTATTTAGACAGCCTCATCAGGAGCGTTTACAGTATTGTGTAATTCAACGTAATGTTTTTTGGCCTGCCGGGCAGTACACGGCAGGTTTTTATAACTATTTTCAATTTAAATTGGCCTTTTACTCATCACCAGCGGAGATCAGAACGAAGAATCCTATCAGAAAAGCGCGGGGATTTTGGGATCGACCACGGAATATAGCCGGTTGCTCAATGCTTTATCCTGAAATCGGTTGAAACAGCCGAAAGACTGGACTATATGGTGTAAATGACCCACTAGAGGCCGTGCAGCTGTATTTGTGAGTGAGTTTTTACTATTGAAAGTTACATAATTTTACAAATCTTCGAGTTTTGGCTGATAATCTTTGAATTCGGTCCTTTAATCTTTGAATATTGACCATTATTCTTCTAATTTTGACAATTAATCTTTTAATTTTAAGGATAATTCCATCACTTGGGAAAATAAGTAAATATATATCGATTCCCTAAACCTTTTTTTCCAGATTGGAACAGTTCCTGCCAAAAATAACGAAGCTCACCAACCACCCTTCCAAAAGCGAAGGCTTGCCCGGAAATAAACAGCGGCATCCAAACCCCATAGATATCTAGGTACCTGTTTTCTGAAAATACAAACATTAATTTATAAATATAAAAAGTATTGCATAAAAATAAAAACCTGATAAACTACAAATATACTAATTAATATACATTAATTTTTATATTTATTCATAACAGGAGGGCAACAATCAAATGAAAAAGCTTCTAATTTTATCCTTAGCACTATTATTGTCAGCCGGTCTTGCTGCATGCGGCTCGAAGGAAAGCAGCACTGCATCCGGTGATTCAAAAAAATTGATCATGGGTACATCCGCAGACTATAAACCTTTTGAGTACGTGGATACTGCAAACAGCGACCAATTCATAGGGTACGATATCGACCTTGCCAATAAGCTGGCGGATGAGCTGGGATATGAGGTTGAAATAAAGGATATGGAGTTCAGCGGCCTTATCACCGCGTTGAAGACTGGTCAAGTGGACTTCGTCCTTTCGGCGATGACACCGACCCCGGAGCGAAAAAAGAATGTGGATTTCAGTGAAGTCTATTACACGGCGAAGAACATGATCATCACAAAGACAGACAGCGGGATTTCCTCGGAAAAAGATCTGGACGGCAAGACGGTCGGGGTTCAGTTAGGTTCGATTCAGCAGGATGAAGCAGAGGGCATGCAGTCCTCCATCGATTTGAAGGTGGAAACGAGGGACCGTATTCCTGAGCTGATCCAGGATCTTCAAAATGGCCGATTCGATGCCATCATCATTGAAAATACAGTGGCCGCCGGCTACCTGGATAAGAACAATGACCTTCAAGGTTCAACGATGAAGGTCAACGAAGAAGAGGCAGGCTCTGCCATTGCTTTTCCTAAGGACAGCGAACTTACAGAAGAATTCAATGCTGCCTTAAAGAAATTAGAGGAAAACGGGGAACTCGATAAACTAGCGGAAAAATGGTTCAACGGTTAAAGGTAGCGGCAAACGAAAACGAAAGGCTGACCATCCACAAAGGTTGGCCTTTCTTCAATTTACACAGTGACGGAGGATGAAATATGAAACTTGACTTTGCACAACTGCTTCCATCGATCCCTTTTATCCTGGAAGGATTGAAGGTCACTCTGATGATCGTCGGGGCAGCAGGCATTCTCGGATTTTTATTCGGCATCATTTTATCATTATTCAAAATCAGTCCAGTCAAACCGCTGGTGTGGTTTGCTGACGCTTATACATCTGTCTTCAGGGGGACACCGCTTGTACTGCAGCTGATGATTATTTTCTACGGATCGCCCCAGCTGTTCGGGACACAGATCGAGCCTTATACTGCGGCAATTCTATCCTTCTCATTAAACTCGGCTGCGTATATCTCGGAAATCATCCGGGCTGGCATCAATGCTGTAGATAAGGGACAGAAGGAAGCTGCGATGGCCCTCGGTATCCCCTACAGTCAAACAATGAAGGATATCATTCTGCCCCAGGCGATAAAGAACATCCTGCCTGCTTTAATGAATGAATTTATCACGCTGACAAAGGAATCAGCCATTGTCACGGTGATCGGGGCAATGGATGTAATGAGAAGATCGTATATGGTCGGAAGCGATCTTTATTCGTTCTTTGAACCGCTCCTGCTTGCAGGATTCATCTATTATATTATGGTCATGGTATTGACACTGCTCGGCAAGCTGCTTGAAAGGAGACTGAAAGGAAATGATTAAAGGAACAGCGATTACAAAATCATTCGGAAAACTTGATGTATTGAAAGGTATTGACATCACGGTTCAAAAAGGTGAGGTGCTCGCGGTGGTCGGTCCTTCGGGATCCGGGAAGTCCACCTTGCTGAGATGCCTGAATTATCTGGAGCAGCCAAGCGGCGGCACCATTCAATTCGAGGGGTTGTCTGTTGATAATAAGAATATCGGTCAAATCAGACAGGAAGTCGGGATGGTCTTTCAGCATTTTCACCTCTTTCCTCATATGACTGTGCTTGAAAATGTAACCTATTCGCCGATTAAGGTGAAGAAAGTAAAGCGTGAAAAAGCAGAGCTAATGGGCATCGAATTATTGAAAAAGGTGGGGTTGAAGGAGAAGAGCGGTGAATTTCCGAATCGGCTTTCAGGGGGGCAGAAGCAGCGTGTGGCAATCGCCCGGGCTCTGGCGATGGAACCGAAAGTCATGTTATTCGATGAACCGACATCCGCCCTTGATCCCGAAATGGTAAAGGAAGTATTGTCCGTCATGAAAGACCTGGCGAAATCCGGGATGACCATGATTATTGTCACCCACGAAATGGGGTTTGCCAAAGAAGTGGCCGACAGGGTCATATTCATGGATGACGGCAAAATCGTCGAGGAAGGGAATCCGGATGACTTCTTCTTTCAGCCGAAAACTCCGAGGGCAAAAGAATTTCTTGAAAAAGTACTATAAGCTTTATTTTTTACCGGTAAAGGTGCTGCAAGCATCGATATAGAACTAACAGAAGAAAAGAAGGGTTGGCAATGAATCAATCCTTCTTTTTCGTTCATCCATTTCTATGGTATTCTTAAAGAATCATTTTAACTGTTAGGAGAAAAAGCATGTTCCGAATAGGATATCGTACACTTAAGACCGGGATTGGGACTGCCCTGGCGATCAGTCTGGCCCAATTTTTCCAGCTTGATAATTTCGTATCGGCGGGGATCCTGACCATCCTCTGCATCCAAAACACAAAGAAAAAATCGGTTCAGGCGTCCTCAAGCAGATTTGCGGCATGTGTCATTGCCATGCTTTTCTCGGCGGCGTTCTTTGAATTCATTGCGTACCACCCGGCCGTCATTGGTCTCTTGCTTCTTGTTTTCATCCCTGTCACGGTGTCATTGCGGATTAAAGAAGGGATTGTCACCAGTTCGGTCATCATCCTTCACGTCTATTCCGCGGGAAATGTAACGCTTGGACTTTTTGAAAATGAACTGGGGATCATCGTGATCGGCATCGGCATTGCACTCATCATGAATCTGTACATGCCGAGTGTGGAAAATAAACTAGCCGAATACCAGGAGCAGATCGAAGCAAACTTTTATAAGATTTTCTGTGAACTGATCAACCATCTCAAAACCAATCAGAGTGACTGGGACGGAAGGGAAATAACGGAAACAGAAGAATTGCTGAAAGAGGCAAAGACCCTTGCCTTCAAAGAAGTGGAAAACCACTTCCTCCGCCATGAGGACTTATATTATCTTTACTTCAAGATGAGGGAGAAGCAGTTTGAGATTTTGCAGCGGATACTGCCGATCGCTGCTTCCATTTCCATAAAAGTGGAACCGGGTAAGAAAATAGCCCATTTCCTGGAAGAACTGAGTCAGCATATCCATCCGGGTAACACAGCTCTTTTCTATCTGAAAAAATTGTACGATATGAAAGTCGAATTCGAACAGATGGAACTCCCGCAAACACGCGAGGAATTTGAAGTGCGTGCGGCGCTTTATCAGTTTGTCCGTGAGATGGAACAGTATCTATTGATCAAAAGTTCCTTCAAGGGGATTCAAAAGAATGAGAAAGGCAAAAGAGAAGTACACTACACCTAAGATCGAATGTAAAGGGTGACAGAAGCAATGCGTATACTTCTTGCCATTTTGCTGATGGCGTCTCCGATCTGGCCGCTGGGCAGGAACCCGCTGCCGGGAGATCCGTTTCTCATCGTCAACAAAGAAAATAATCAGCTTGCCTTCATCAACGAAGGAAAGATTGCCGGCACATACGGCGTGGCTACCGGCAAAACCACCGAATTGACACCCGAAGGCCTTTTCACCGTAACGGTAAAAGCAAAAGATCCATACTATCGCAAAAAGAATATTCCGGGCGGTGACCCGAGAAACCCGCTGGGATCCAGGTGGGTCGGGTTCGATGCAAAAGGGACGGATGGAAGGATCTACGGCGTCCACGGCACCAATCGGCCTTCTAGCATCGGAAAATATATTTCAAACGGCTGCATACGGATGCTCAACAAAAACGTAGAATTCATCTATGACAGGGTCCCCGTCGGCACAAAGATCCTCGTCGTCAAATCACCAAAAACCTTCCAGCAGCTGGGGGAGGAATATGGTGCATTGAAATGAAAATGCTTTAATAGTAGTTGATTGCTGTGTTTGTTCTCGGGTCCAGCATTTGATTGGAGTGCAAGACGAAGACTCCTGCGGGAAGAGTAGCTTATTAGAAAAGCGGAAGGGCTTTGAAGAGAGGCGTGTGGCATAAGACGAATCGATCACGAAGGCGCTCTTTACCTTCTTGGTCGGTTTGACTTATGACATGTGCCTCTAAGCCCTGCAGCTGGACAGCTAGAAAAGCGGAGGCGGCTCGTTCAGAGATGACAAGCATAAGACAGGGCATCCGGAAAGGCGCTCTTTGCCTTTTTGGATGGCATGGCTTATGTCTCGAGACTCTAGCCGCCGGAGCTGGACAAGTGAGACCCCGCAGGAACGTAGTGACGAGGAGGCTCACGGGCTACCCGCGGAAAGCGAAGTCTTGCACGGAAATCAAATGCGGTGTTTAAGCATGACAAAATAAAAAAGATTTGCCCACGTTAAAACGGAGGGCAAATCTTTTTTTATACCGAACCTATAATAAAAATGTCAAGCCAGCCATAATCGTGGAGGCAATCATTGCAAATAACATTAAATAAACGACTATCTTTCTCATCTTTTTATTACCCAATCGAATCTCTCCATTCATTCAGTAAAACCCTAAATAATTTTATAAGCATATTTTATCGCGTATAGATTGAGAATACAACCTGTCCCCTTAAAGAAAACGCTTTAATTATTCGTGAAAATAGGAGGATTTTCGACACCCGGAATCGAATGAATAAAAAGAAGGCAAGCAGAAATTAGTAAGGGGATGGGTAGAATGAACAGAGTGGATCACATCGGGATAGCCGTATCATCAATTGAACATGTTCTTCCATTTTATGAACAAACGCTTGGATTGAAGCTGCTGAAAATGGAAGAAGTGGCATCCCAGGGAGTGAAAGTGGCTTTTATTGATGGAGGAAATATTAAACTGGAATTACTCGAACCACTACATAAAGAAAGTCCTGTTGCAAAATTCATCGAGAAAAGGGGAGAAGGGATACATCATGTCGCTTTCGGTGTACAAGACATCGAAGACCGCCTTGCCGAATTGAAGGAAAAAGGCGTGAAAATGATCAATGAATCCCCGAAACAGGGGGCAGGCGGAGCAATGGTCGCCTTCATGCATCCAAAATCATCGCACGGCGTCCTGTACGAGCTTTGTAATAAATCAAACACCAAGGAGGATCTTGCATAATGGATATCTATGAAAAAATTAATGAACTGTATGACCGCAGGCGCGAAGTGGAACTTGGCGGCGGTGACGCAAAAATTGATAAACAGCATGAAAAAGGGAAACTGACGGCAAGGGAAAGGATCGATATCCTGGTCGATCCGGGAAGTTTCGTTGAATTGAACCCATTCATCGAACACAGATGTTCGGATTTCGGCTTGAACGGAGTGGAAGGACCAGGGGACGGAGTCGTCACCGGATACGGAAAAGTGGACGGTAAGCCGATTTATCTCTTTTCACAGGACTTCACTGTGTTCGGCGGGGCACTCGGGGAAATGCATGCAAAAAAAATTGCCCATGTCATGGATTTGGCCGTCAAGAACGGAGCCCCTTTCATCGGCTTGAACGACTCGGGCGGTGCGCGGATCCAGGAGGGCGTTGTGTCCCTCGACGGTTACGGGCATATCTTCTATCGTAATTCCATCTACTCGGGAGTGATCCCGCAGATTTCCGTCATCATGGGCCCATGTGCGGGAGGAGCAGTCTATTCCCCTGCGATAACGGACTTTGTTTTCATGGTGGATGAAACAAGCCAGATGTTCATCACCGGTCCAAAGGTAATAGAGACAGTGACGGGGGAAAAAATCAGTTCAGAAGACCTCGGCGGTGCGAAAGTCCACAATTCGATCAGCGGAAATGCCCATTTCAGGGGGAAGACCGAGGAAGAGGTCCTTCTCGAGGTGCGCAGATTATTAAGCTACCTGCCGCAGAACAACGAGGAAAAGCCGCCGCGCCTTGAAGCGTCCGAAGAAGATGATTACCGTGCCGACTTGACCGACCTCATCCCATTTGATGCGCTCCGGCCTTATGACGTGCGGACAGTCATCAATGAAATCGTGGACGCGGACAGCTTCATGGAGGTCCAAAAGGAATTTGCCAAAAATATCGTTGTCGGCCTTGCACGAATCAAAGGCGAAGTGGTCGGGCTCGTTTGCAATCAACCGAAGTTCATGGCGGGGGGACTGGATATCGATTCATCCGATAAGGCATCGAGGTTCATCCGTTTCTGCGATTCGTTCAATATCCCCCTTATTACATTTGAAGATGTCACCGGCTTCTTCCCGGGGATCAAACAGGAGCATGGGGGGATCATCCGTCATGGAGCCAAAATTTTATATGCCTACTCGGAAGCTACGGTGCCCAAGATGACTGTTATCCTGCGCAAAGCATACGGAGGGGCTTACGTAGCACTTAACAGCAAGTCGATTGGTGCGGATCTTGTTTTCGCATGGCCGAATGCCGAAATCGCCGTGATGGGGCCGCAGGGTGCGGCAAATATCATCTTCGCAAGGGAAATCGCTGCAAGCGATAACCCTGAAGAACTGCGCGCCCGGAAAATCGAAGAATACCGTGAGAAATTCGCCAATCCATACGTGGCAGCATCCCGGGGGATGGTGGATGATGTCATCGATCCGCGTGAAACCCGCATCAAGCTGATCCAGGGACTTGAAATGATGAGAAATAAAAAAGAAGAGAGACCGGCGAAGAAACACGGCAACATCCCTCTGTAAGGGAGTTTATTTGTCCGGTCACAGCATTCACGATATACTGGAACAGTGAATACATATTGTGGAGGTCTATTAAATGATAAATCAAGAACGTTTATTGAATGAATTCCTTGAATTGGTGCAAATCGATTCTGAAACGAAAGATGAAGCTGAAATCGCAAAAGTATTGACGAAGAAGTTCACGGACCTGGGTGTCGATGTGTACGAGGACGATACCATGGATGTGACCGGACACGGTGCCGGCAACCTGATCTGTAACCTGAAGGGTAACAAAGATGGAGTGGGTACGATTTACTTCACTTCCCATATGGATACGGTGGTTCCTGCCAAAGGTGTTAAACCGACCTTGAAAGAAGACGGTTATGTTTACTCCGACGGAACGACGATCCTTGGGGCTGATGATAAAGCCGGCCTTGCGACGATGCTTGAAGCGATTACTGTGCTGAAAGAACAGAATATCTCTCACGGTGACATTCAATTCATCATTACCGTAGGGGAAGAGTCGGGTCTCGTGGGGGCCAAAGCTCTTGATTCCTCTCTTGTCAAAGCGAAGTACGGTTTTGCACTGGATTCTGACGGTAAAGTCGGCAATATTATCGTGGCGGCTCCTACGCAGGCGAAAATCCTGGCAACGATCTTTGGGAAAACAGCGCATGCAGGTGTGGCTCCTGAAAAAGGTGTATCAGCCATCACGATTGCAGCCAAAGCGATTGCTAAAATGCCGCTTGGCCGCATCGATGAAGAAACAACGGCGAATATCGGACGTTTCGAAGGCGGTAAAGCTACAAATATCGTATGCGAGCAAGTAGACATTTTAGCAGAGGCACGTTCACTGGTTCCTGAAAAAATGGAAGCACAAGTAGAAAAAATGAAGCATGCATTTGAAACGACAGCGGAAGAAATGGGCGGAAAGGCTGAAGTGGAAGTCCATGTCATGTATCCAGGCTTCAAGTTCAGTGACGGAGACGAAGTCGTTGAAGTTGCCAAACGTGCTGCCAAGAAAATCGGACGCCCGAGTGAACTGCTGACAAGCGGAGGCGGAAGTGATGCCAACGTCATCGCAGGCTTCGGCGTACCGACAGTGAACCTGGCGGTGGGATATGAAGAAATCCATACGAAAAATGAAAGAATGCCAGTGGAAGAACTGAACAAACTTGCAGAAATGGTCGTAGCGGTCATTCAGGAAGTAGCAGAATAAGAAAAAAGCGAAGGCGGGTCATTTGGGACGACAAGCATAAGACGAGTCAGCAGGAAACGCGTTATTTGCCTTTTTGGCTGGCTTGACTTATGACCTCGAATCCCAATCCGCCGGAGCTGCCCAATGTCCATTAACAATAGCGATTTGTTAATGGACATTTTTTCATTATTTCTAAATACATCCTTCCAAGCTCTTCAAATATATTTAATTATGGTACATTAGAAGTAACATAAACAGAGTTGAGAGGGGACATCACTAATCATGACAAAAGTAGTTGTATTCCATGCAGGCAGGGAAGAATATGCACTCCCGATCGAACAGGTCGTATCAATTGAAAAACTGGAGGGCATCAACCCGATTCCGCATCTGCCATCATACGTTCTCGGTTTGGTGAAAGTGAGAAATGAACTCATACCGGTACTGGATCTATCTTCCATATTATATGACCAAAGATCAGATAATGAAGAAGGGCTGTTTCTCCTGGTCATCCATACTGAAACACTCCAGGCAGGCCTCGTGGTAAAAGAAGCGAAAGAGATCCTGGAAGTTCCCAAAGGGGCAGTGACAGATGCCGGCCTCCTTGCATACTCCAGGACCAGGTATTTCGATGGTGTCATCAATCTCGAGGATCGTATGATCACGAAGATCGATCCGGAGGTTTTAATCGAGAGCCTTGAAGGTATGAAAGAAATCAGGGACTATGTTTACGAGCAAAAAATCTCCCAAAACTAATAAAACGAAAGATGCGATAGTATGAATTCACTTTATCCCAAGAATGGCAGGGTCATTCTTCATGTCGATATGAACAGCTTCTATGCATCGGTTGAAATGGCATTTGATCCAAGTCTTAAAGGAAAGCCGCTGGCAATCGCGGGAAACCCGAAGGAGAGAAAGGGCATCATTGTTACATGCAGCTACGAAGCCAGAAGCTTCGGGGTGAAAACAACGATGCCTCTTTGGGAAGCAAGGAAATTATGCCCGGATCTGATAATAAAAACACCGAACTTCGATCGCTACCGTGCTGCTTCAAGGGGCATGTTCGATATTCTAAGGCAATACTCCGAACTGGTGGAACCGGTTTCCATCGATGAAGGGTACATCGATATTACCGATTCATATGAAAAAGGAAGCCCGCTTGAAATAGCCTCTTCCATTCAACACCAAATCAAGAGTCAGCTGGACCTGCCCTGCTCGATCGGGATTGCGCCAAATAAATTCCTTGCAAAAACCGCTTCTGATATGAAAAAACCGATGGGCATAACTGTATTGAGGAAACGGGATATCCCGGGGAAGTTATGGCCGCTCCCTGTAATCGAAATGCACGGTGTCGGTTCTAAAACCGCCGAAAAGCTGGAAACGATCGGAGTCGTTACATGCAAAGACCTTGCAACGGCCAACGAAATACAGCTCAAATCTGTACTGGGAATCAACGGGCTTCGCTTGAAAGAACGGGCAAACGGGATAGACCGGAGAGTCGTGGATCCCGATTCGATTTATGATTATAAGAGCGTCGGAAATTCCACCACACTCCCTAGGGATACTGCGAACCAGAGTGAACTTTTATCCACCATTGAAAAGCTCTGCGCAAAAGTCTCCCAGCGGCTGCATCAGAAGGACGTTGTGGGAACGACTGTCCAGATCATGATCCGGGATAAATACCGGAAAACCATTACGAGAAGCAGAAAGACCGAAAACCCTGTCAGTACAAAAGAAGATCTCTTCCAACACGCCAGGCAGCTGTTTTTAAAGCATTGGAACGGGGATCCGGTCCGGCTGCTTGGAGTGACGGCACAGGATCTAATGGAGAAAAACGAGGCGACAGAGCAGCTTGATCTTTTCTCATATGAAAGTGCAGCCAAGGAAGAACCACTGTACAATGTACTTTCTCAATTGCAGGAAAAGTTCGGGAAAGACGCCATTTCAAAAGGGATCAGGGGAAAAGACAAGAAACCTTCATATGATACAAAACAGGACACAAGTTTTAACAAGGACTTTTTACGCGATTAATGGGCATTCTAAATGATTGATGCGGTTGCAGGGAACGGATGATTTGCATCAGGTCCGTATTCTTGTTAGATTGAAATGGATTGACTGCGTGTTAAAGAAATGATTTCTATAACCAGTAAAACCACACAGAAAGGACGTTGAACGAAATGTCTAAGCAAGAAATCGGCGTTATTGGATTGGCAGTAATGGGTAAAAACCTTGCATGGAATATTGAAAGCAGAGGATATTCTGTGTCTGTTTATAATCGTTCCCGTGAAAAGACGGATGAAATGGTGAATGAATCAACAGGAAAGAAAGTTGTTCCTACATACACAATTGAAGAGTTCGTGAACTCACTCGAAAAACCAAGGAAAATCCTCCTTATGGTAAAAGCGGGTAAAGCAACGGATGCTACAATCGATCAATTGAAGCCTTTCCTCGAGAAAGGGGATATCCTGATCGACGGCGGAAATACCTTCTTTGAAGATACTAGAAGACGAAACCAAGAACTGAGCGAATCCGGCATCCACTTCATCGGTACGGGTGTATCAGGAGGGGAAGAAGGGGCATTGACAGGCCCTTCGATCATGCCTGGCGGTCAAAAGGAAGCGTATGACCTTGTTGCTCCCATCCTTGAAGACATCGCTGCCAAAGTGAACGGTGAAGCATGTACGACCTACATCGGTCCGGACGGTGCCGGCCACTATGTGAAGATGGTTCATAACGGCATTGAATACGGGGATATGCAGCTGATCGCAGAATCTTACTTCCTTATGAAAAACGTTCTCGGTTTAAATGCCGAAGAACTCCACGAAGTGTTTGCCGACTGGAATAAAGGCGAACTCGACAGCTACCTGATCGAAATCACGGCCGATATCTTCACGAAAAAAGATGAGGAAACAGGAAAGCCGATGGTCGATGTGATCCTGGATAAAGCCGGTCAAAAGGGTACCGGGAAATGGACCAGCCAAAGTGCCCTTGACCTTGGTGTGTCCTTGCCGATCATCACTGAATCCGTCTTTGCACGCTTCATTTCAGCAATCAAAGACGAACGTGTAAAAGCGAGCAAGATCCTGAACGGTCCCGACACTTCCGAATTCAAAGGTGACAAGGAAGCGCTCATCGAATCCATTCGCAAGGCACTTTATATGAGTAAGATTGTTTCATATGCACAAGGATTCGCCCAGATGCGTTCGGCGAGCGATGAATATGATTGGAACCTTCAATACGGTGATATCGCCATGATCTTCCGAGGGGGCTGCATCATCCGTGCCCAATTCCTGCAAAAGATCAAGGAAGCGTATGACCGTGAGTCAGACCTTGCCAATCTGCTGCTTGATCCTTACTTCAAAGAGATTGTGGAAAGTTATCAATATGCACTGCGCGAGGTCATCTCGGTTGCCGTTCAAAATGGTGTTCCGGTACCTGGATTCTCTGCTGCCCTTGCTTATTATGACAGCTACCGCACAGAGACGCTTCCTGCGAACCTGATCCAGGCACAGCGTGACTACTTTGGTGCACACACCTATCAGCGAGTTGATAAAGAAGGCACTTTCCATACTGAGTGGATGAAATAAGAATAATAGTAAAAGCCCCGCTGAAATCAGCGGGGCTTTTTTGGTGTTTCTTTATATTAACATTGATCTACATCCAAATTTGCGATCGGCCACCAGTAGTAACCGTCTTTTGCGAGTAGATTATCGGCAGCTTTTGGTCCCATTGAACCGGACTCATAGTTAGGGAACTGTTCATCACGCGTCTTTTCCCAAACTTCGGAAATTTTGTCGACGAATGCCCAGGAAAGTTTCACTTCATCCCAGTGGGTGAAATTCGTCGCGTCCCCGCGCATGCAGTCATGCAGGAGTTTTTCATATGCTTCCGGTGTGTTCATTCCGTCGACGCTGTTATTGGCGAAGTTTAATTTAACAGGAGTCGTTTCAATGTTCTGTCCTGATTTCTTCACATTCAGATGCAGGGTGATCCCTTCTTCCGGCTGAATGTGGATGACGAGCAGGTTCGGAGCCAAGGGCTTATCGGTATTATAGTAAAGATTCATCGGAATATCCTTGAATTGGATCACGATCTTCGTGGACTTCGCGGCCATCCGTTTCCCGGTGCGGATATAGAACGGCACGCCTGCCCAGCGGAAATTATCAATCATTAATTTCCCTGCTACAAACGTCTCAGTATTGGAATAGTCGTCCACATTTTCAGCTTCGCGATACCCTACCACAGTCTGTCCTTTTGAAGTGCCCGGACCATACTGTCCACGAACAAAGTAGTCCTTCACTTCATCCTGTTTGAATGGTCGGAGGGCCCTTAACACACGGACCTTTTCACTTCTGATTTCTTCAGTCGTCAGTTTGATCGGCGGCTCCATTGCGAGGAGTGCGACCATTTGAAGCATATGGTTCTGCACCATATCCCTGAGAGCACCGCTTTTTTCATAATATCTTCCGCGTTCCTCTACACCCAATTCTTCAGAAGAAGTTACCTGGATGTTTGAGATATACCGATTATTCCATAACGGCTCGAACATGGCATTCGCAAATCGGATGACTTCGATATTCTGCACCATTTCTTTACCGAGATAGTGATCGATACGATAAATTTGATCTTCAGAAAAGGATTCGCGGATATGACTGTTCAGCTGTTCAGCAGACGGCAGGTCATGTCCGAAAGGTTTTTCAATGACCAGGCGCTGGAACCCTTTCGTATCGGTCAACCCTTGTGTTTTCAAATCTTCCGTGATCGTACCGAAGAATTCCGGTGCCATTGCCAGGTAGAAGATACGATTTCCTTCCAGCTGATAATGTTCATCCAATTCTTCCGATAATTGCTTCTGAGCCTGATAAGAATCACTGTTTGAGAGATCGTTTTGCTGATAGTAAAAATGAGAAACGAATCCCTCGATGTTTTCCTGGCTCCCCAGTGCATTATGTACGGACGTTCTTACATGCTCTTGAAATTCTTCATTCGACCAGTCACGGCGTCCGACACCGATGACGGCAAACTGTTCCGAGATTTTACCTTTTCGGAATAAATGATAAAGGGATGGATATAGTTTTCTTTTGGCTAAGTCCCCTGTAGCTCCAAAAATAGTAATCAGAGAAGAGGGTGTATCAGTGTTTTTCACAGTCATGACCTCACTTTATCTAGTTGCTTATCTGTTTTAATTGAATGGTTTCTTCCTATTTAATATCTATTACAATTACTTAATTTTAAAGATTAAACGGGGATTTAGCAAATCATTTGCTGATAAGCTTGTTATTGGGAAATATTTGGGATTTATCTGCCGCTTCCAGTGGCCAGTCGATCCCATTTCAAAATCTTCATCTTCTTTATGTTGGCTTTATTTTTAAAACTTATAACAAATTCCCGTAATTCCCGTCTGTCTGCGGAAGTGGGATGAACCGATTGAATGCTCCTTTAGCAAAGGAATTCAAACGGGAAAATATGCTATGATAAGGATACCAATCGTAAGCAGGCGGGAGTGAAGAATGTGGAATTGTTATTTTTAGGAACGGGAGCCGGGGTCCCGGCAAAGCTCCGCAATGTGACAAGCATTGCTTTGAAATTATTGGAAGAAAGAGGGGCGGTGTGGCTGTTTGATTGCGGTGAAGCCACCCAGCACCAGATTTTACATACAAGTCTAAAGCCGAGAAGAATAGAAAAAATCTTTATCACCCATCTTCATGGTGATCACATATATGGACTGCCCGGCCTTCTTGGGAGCAGATCATTTCAGGGAGGGGAATCGGAGCTGGTCGTCTATGGACCAAAAGGGATCAGAGAGTTTATAGAAGTCTCATTATCCATCAGCCAGACCCATCTGAAATACCCCCTTGAAATCGTGGAAGTGGAAGAAGGGATTGTCTTTGAAGATGAGAGTTTCAGAGTAGAAGCGAAGGAACTCCAGCACGGTCTTCAGACATTTGGCTACCGAGTGGAGGAAAAGGATAAGCCAGGTGAACTCCAGGTAGACCGTTTGAAGGAGAGGGGAGTGAAGCCCGGGCCAATCTATAAGAGGCTTAAAGCGGGCGAAGCAGTGGTTCTTGATGATGGGAGCATCGTCGACGGAAAAGAGTATTTAGGCCATTCCATCCCGGGACGCGTGGTTACCATACTCGGGGATACACGAACCTGCAGGCCTGCATACGAGCTTGCGAAGTCTGCTGATGTTCTTGTCCATGAAGCGACATTCAATAAAGATCAGGAAGAAATGGCTTATGAATATTTTCATTCTACAACCGAACAGGCCGCACAGACAGCCTCAGAATCCGGGGTCAATGTCCTGTTCCTGACCCACATCTCTTCACGGTTCGCGAAAGAATCCTGGCCGGAGCTGCAAAAGGAGGCAAGGGAAACCTTTCCTGAAAGCTACATAGCAAAAGACTTTTTGGAATATACGATACCAGTGAAAAAATAGTAGAGAGGAGACCCTGTCATGAAAACCATCTATATCGTCCGTCATGCCAAAGCAGGTGGCCAGGCGTTTCATGAATCTTTGACAGCAGAAGGGAGGGAGCAGGCGCACCGCCTCTCTTCCTTCCTTGGAAAATATCCGATTGAAGCGATTTATTCCAGCCCTTTCACGCGAACGCTGCAAACCATCCAGCCGTTCTCAGATTGCAGCGGGATCTCCGTTCAGGAAGATGAGCGCCTGGGCGAACGGATCCTCAGTGAAAAAGATCTTCCGGATTGGAAGGACAGACTGAGGGAAAGTTTTGAGGATTTTTCACTAGCCTTTCCCGGGGGAGAATCAAATGAACAGGCAATGGCACGTGCTTCTTCTTTTATTGACGATGTCCTGGAAAGAAAAGAAGATCACATTGTCGTCGTGAGCCATGGAAACCTATCGACTTTGCTCCTTCGTTACTTCGACGAGAAGTATGGATATGATGAACTGTTCGCATTGAGCAACCCGGATGTGTATCTTATAAATGCGGGTGAAGGGCTGGTCCGTCGGGTTTGGGAGATATGATTTCATCCGGTAATTAAAAAGGATGCATGGATATGCGGAGATCATCTCCACATTCCGAGCATCCTTTTCAGCGAAAACTGTATGAATTTTATTCAAAATCGTTGTTTTATAGAAAAATTCATCAATCATGGTTGAAATTTACCATCTATGAATCATCCTGGCCCTCAGAACGACCTCGAATCAAGCTTCCAATCAGACTTATTATCAAAAACGGACAATATATTATCAAAAATCCCAATATATTATCAAAAACAGGATTTTATTATCAAATCTTTAAATAGCCATCTTCTGTCGGTTTGCTTTCAGCGGGAACAAGGTGCTGGCCGGACCGTGGGGCCTTCCCGGCCCCTTCGTCTTATGCCCCACGCCTCTGGTCAAAGCCCTTCCGCTTTTCTAATTGTCCAGCTCCTGCGGCCAGCCCCTCGAGACGTTTCAGTCCGTCCACTGAAGTCAAAGAGCGACTTCACTTGCCGGGCTTCCAACGCTTGTCGGGGCTGAACGGGCCGCCTCCGCTTTTCTCATGTCCAGCTCCGGCGGCTTGGGACTCGAGGTCATAAGTCAAGCCAGCCAAAAAGGCAAAAAACGCCTTTCCGGCTGGCTCGCCTTATGCTTGTCGTCCCAGAGCGAGCCGCCTCCGCTTTTCTCATTGTCCAGCTCGAGTGGTCTGCTCCCGTTTGAAAATTAACCTTAGGCTTTTGAGGCAAACAGTGCCTCTAAAGCCTAAGAACATTTTTCAAAGGGAGCAAACGCCCACTTCCGCTTTTCTAATTGTCTAGCTCCTGCGGCCAGCCCCTCGAGACGTTTCAGTCCGTCCACTGAAGTCAAAGAGCGACTTCACTTGCCGGACTTCCAACGCTTGTCGGGGCTGAACGGGCCGCCTCCGCTTTTCGTCTCACCAGCCCCGTTCATACTGCTTCGGTGCTTCGATTTCTTCGTTCAGTTCGCCCGCTGCGGTGCGCGGCCAGTATGGGTTCCGGAGGAGTTCCCTTCCGAGGAAGATCAAGTCTGCACGGTCATTTTGCAGGATTTCTTCAGCTTGAAGGCCGGAGGTGATGAGGCCGACGGCTCCTGCAGGGATGCCGGCCCCTTCTTTGATGGTTTCGGCAAGCTTCACCTGATAACCAGGGTATACCGGTATCCGGGCCGGAACGACGGCTCCGGAGCTTACGTCGATCAGGTCGACACCCTGCTCCTTCATCCATTGTGAAAATACCACATAATCTTCAGCGTCCAGTCCGTCTTCGTGGTAATCTTTTGCCGATACACGCACGAGGAGGGGGCCGTCCCATACTGCTTTTATGCCGTCAATCACTTGACGGAGGAAGCGGTAGCGGTTTTCTGCAGACCCGCCATATTCATCGCTGCGTTTATTCGAGAGTGGTGACAGGAACTCGTTGATGAGGTAACCATGGGCACCATGGATCTCGATAACATCGAAACCAGCCTTTTTGGCTCTTTCCGCGCCTCTCACGAATGCGGTGATGGTTTCTTTGATATCATCTGCTGTCATTTCCAATGGGGTTTTCATATCTTCATTGAAAGGGATTGAAGAAGGAGCGATGATGTCACCTTCCAACACGGCTTTTCTGCCGGCGTGGGCCAGCTGGATTCCTGTCTTCGCCCCTTGCTCCTTGATAAGGCTCACTAGTTCGCTCAACCCTTCAATGTGGTCGTCGCTCCAGATGCCGAGGTCCTGCGGGGAGATCCTGCCCTGCGGTGTGACCGCGGTCGCTTCCTGTATGATCAAGCCTGTACCGCCGACAGCCCTGCTCACGTAATGGGTCCGGTGCCAGTTTTCCACTTTCCCATCTTCATTATGGGAAGAGTACATGCACATCGGTGCCATCACGATACGGTTTTTCAGCTCAATATTCTTCAATGTATAAGGTTCGAACAGTTTTGATTTCAATGCAAAAAAATCCCCTTTCGCCTATATTTCGAGTACCTAAATAATAATGCGTTTTCATTATATCAGCAGCTTTTTGGTGAAGAAAGAAATCTGCTTTTTATTTTACCCGGTTCAAAAGCACTTCACTTCCCATCTCCTTGGAGCGGTTCTTTGCTGCATCGACACAATGGGTAAAGGCTTCGCTTACTCCATATTTGTCAAGGACACTGATGCCTGCTTCCGTCGTTCCGCCCGGGCTGGTTACATTCTTTCGAAGGATTTCAGCTTCGAGGCCGGATTTCTCAAGCATCACGGATGCACCTGAAATGGTTTCCCTAATCAGGGCTTTTGCCAGTTCACTGTGCAGCCCCAGGTCCACTGCCGCTTTTTCAAGCATTTCTGCGACATAATAAATATAAGCCGGTCCGCTTCCTGATACGGCTGTGATCAAATCCATCTGTTCTTCCGGGACTTCCACCGCCAAACCGACCGAAGAGAAAAACTTCATTGTCCATTCCCTCTGCTTTTCTGAGAGAGATCCATTACAGGTGACGGCCGTCGCGGATCGTCCCACTGAAGCACTCGTATTCGGCATCGCCCTTGCAATCGCCCCGTTGAATGACAGGGCTTCCCGGATCTGCTCGATGCCAATGCCCGCAAGAACAGATATGACAAGCGTATCACCGGTCAAAAAATGCTTGACGGCAGGAGCTGCAGAGTGGAAATCCTTTGGCTTCATGGCCAGGATGACCACGTCGAATGGTTCATGTGAAGGGAGGGGGGCATGCACCCCGTTTACACCGAAATGGTTTGTTACCTCTGTCAGCCGCTGACGGTTGGACCGATTCGTGACGTACACGTTTTCTTTCTCCAAAACCCTTGCCTCAAGGGCCCCGTTTAACAAGGCATGTGCCATTGACCCGGCACCGACAAATAATGTCTTCATTTTACTATTCCCTCCTTATGAAAAATGCTGCAGCTAATCCTGCTTGAAAAAACAAAAGACCCCTTCATCCATAAAGGACGAAAGGGTCATGCTTCCGTGGTACCACCTTGTTTTATCCACCGGGAAAGCCGGGGGATACACTTGATTTCCATGTAACGCTGGAGACGTTCTATTTTAAAGACGCTCTAAAGGCAGGTTCACAGACAAAGTGGACGACAGTGCCTTCCAGCCTGACGGGCACCGTTCTCTTGCGTCATTTGTCCGTTACTATTCTTTATCATCGCTTTACCAATATGTTATAGGTGATTATCTTAAAAAAGCAGCTTGTCTGTCAAGTGCTTATTTCAGTATATTCACAAGATAAGAAAAATGACAAAGAAAGGAATAAAATGTACACTATGAAATGAAGGATCATTCATTTTTCATGATCGAATATACTGGAATGTGGTGAAACCATGACAACAGCTTTTGTGAATAATATTGCCAAGATTACATTGTCAACTCCGTATGCGGTCGGGGACGTCAATGTCTATTTGATAAAAGGGGACGTGCTTTCCCTGGTGGATGCCGGTCCGCTGACGGATACCGCATGGGAACAGCTGAAATCCGCGCTTGGTTCATTGGGTTATTCAATTGATGATATCGAACAGATCATCCTTACCCATCATCATCCCGATCATGCAGGTTTGCTCGAAAGATTCCCGGATTCCGTGAAAATAATCGGCCATTCTTACAACCGGTACTGGATCGACAGAGATGAATATTTCCACAGATTCTATGACCGTTTTTTTCATCAATTGGGGAAGGAATCGGGGCTTCCGGATGTTTACCTTGCTGCAGTCCCGAAATTCAAAAGCCCGCTGAAGTATATGGGAAACAGGGCGCTGGACATAGTGATAAAAGAAGGGGACGCCTTACCTGGTCTGCCTGGGTGGAGGATCATCGAAACACTCGGTCATGCCCAGAGCCACCTTTCTTTTTACCGGGAAAGTGACGGTGTGATGATCGCCGGCGATCACATCCTCGCCCATATCTCTCCCAACCCGATCATCGAACCGCCCTTCGAGGGAGGGGACAAGCGGACAAAGCCTCTCCTGCAGTACAACGAATCTTTAAGAAAGTTAATGGATATCCCCATTTCATACGCTTATACAGGACACGGGGAGGAAGTCGACCATGTACATGCCCTGATCCCGAAAAGACTTACGAAACAGGCGGAAAGGGCAGAGGGGGTCCTGGGGATGATCCGCGGGAAGCAGCAGACTGTTTTCGATATTTGCAGGCTCCTGTTTCCTACGGTTTATAAAAAGGAGCTCGGCCTTACCTTGTCAGAAACAATCGGCCAATTGGATTATCTGGAATCCCTCGGGTCGATCAGAAAAGAAAAACAAGGGGATACTCTTTATTACCATGCATAATCGAGGTGAGGGAAATGAATGACAGAATCAAAGGAAAGAATATCATCATCACAGGTGCATCAGGAGGAATCGGAGAAAGAATGGCCTTGAAGGTGGCTGAGAACGGAGGGAACCTGGCCTTGATCGCACGCCGTCTTCCGCGTCTGGAGGAGCTGAAGCAAACGATCGAGGACCGCTTCCCATCTAAAGTCGAAATCTACCCGCTTGATGTTTCTGACTACGAAGAAATTCCCGGCGTTTTTCAAAAGATCCTGAATGATTTCGGAAAAGTCCACGGTCTCATCAACAATGCAGGATTCGGCATCTTCAAAGAAGCGCATGAGGTTCCTTTTGCGGAAGTGAAGGGCATGTTCGAAGTGAACGTCCTGGGTCTGATGGCATGCACGGGAGAAGTCCTGTCCCATATGCGTGAACAGGGAAACGGCCATATCATTAATATTGCTTCGCAGGCCGGAAAGTTCGCCACTCCTAAATCTAGTGCCTATTCGGCATCGAAACATGCGGTTCTCGGTTATACCAACAGCCTTCGGATGGAAGCGGCCAGATACGGTGTGAAGGTCACAGCCGTCAATCCCGGGCCGATCGCCACAGACTTCTTTTCCATTGCCGATGAATCCGGGACCTACGTGAAAAATGTCGAGAAGTGGATGCTGAAGCCTGATTTTGTAGCAGAAAAAGTGGTAGACGCCCTCTTCACAAACCGCCGGGAAATCAATCTGCCCCGCTGGATGAATGCAGGGAGTGTCGTCTATCAATTAATTCCATTATTTGTCGAAAAAGTCGGAAATAAACTTTTTTTCAAAAAATAGTGAAACCAAATAGTACTTTAGTACGTCTAATCTTACAAGGAGGGAGTCTATGAAAAAACAACCTGTTCTATTCATGCTGTGTGTCTTTTTTCTTTTATCCGGATGCAATGCTTCCGGTGTCGGCAAGCCTCAGCAAGATGAAGATTTCATAGGCTTTGCGACTGATATAGACATTTCGAATAATAAAGTACTAATCAATGACATATGGTTTTCATTCGATAAACAGACAACGTTTCATTCAGATAAAAAGAAATCGTTACATAGAGAGGATTTAAAAATCGGTCAGAAGGTAAAGGTGAAGTATGACGGGGTGAAGGGAGAATCTTTCCCCGCCAGTGCAGCAGCGCGGCAATTCATCCTGCTGACCGATGAACAAAGCGAAAAAGAAGGGGACGCCGTCGAGCTTGTGGTGAATGACCCCCGTTTTTCCCAGGTTGTCGTGCAGTCGATGGAGAAAAATCCGACAGGGATGTATTCCCTGCGCTTTAAAGACTTAGCCCTCAACCGCGATGTCCACGTGCTTATCAGCATTGAAGACAAACGCGTGATCGTGCCAATCAATACATCTGCCAAGGAATGAAAGAGCGGTCGTCAAACCGCTCTCAGCTTGTAGACAAAGTCTAAGAATTAGACCAAGTCTACAAGCTTTTTTTGTATAATAGAAAAGAATAAAGCTTTT
>NZ_JBJOSA010000013.1:0-115729 GCF_045897515.1 Rossellomorea oryzaecorticis
CTTTTTCGTGATAATTGATTAAAACGGGAAAACGGATGAACAGAAGGGTTTTAGAAAGCGACTTTTTCAGTGGTCCCGACCTGTCCCCCTGACCCGCATCACATCCTGTTGGAGTAGAGTAAGACTTGAATTGTGGGAATGATGATGATCAGGCATGGCATGAATGTCAGGAAGATGGATAACGGTTCGGAAAAAGGGGCTAGGAAAATGGAGACGATCCCTGCAATCAGCAAAGGGATGGACCACATAATAAATCGTTTAGCCCCGAATCTGTTGATTTTGAACCACATTTCGTCAGACTCGAATGATTTGCCGATCCGCATGCCATAGAAGTGGTTCATCTTTATTTTTCCCTTGTAAAGGGGAATGTTCAATCCGATTAATAACAAAGCAACTGCGATATTTGTGAGGGCAGGACCAAGGTTTTCCATTGTCATCACTCCTTCCGAGCTTTCTTTTCTCCTAATCAAAATTCCTCCATTTTAGGTTCTCGGTAGAACAGCTACCGTTTTCTACATTCGATACATCTAGAAAAATATCCTTTGCGTGAAAAAAGTTTGTTATATGATATTCTGATTTTACTGATTACTCGCAGGTAATATTTGGTACAATCAAGGTGAGGTGATTCTTTGTGGAACCGAAATGGCTGGAATGGGCGAAGCAGCTGCAGGCAATCTCGCAGGCAGGTTTGACTTATTCCAGGGATGTATATGATTTGGAACGATTTGAAATGATCCGGGATATGAGCGTGGAAATGATGGCGAAGCATACAGCAGCGAATGAGACTTTAATAAGGGACTTGTTTGCTAATGAAACAGGGTATGCCACCCCGAAAGTTGATATCCGGGCGGTAGTATTCAAGGAAAATAAACTATTGATGGTCAGGGAAACGACTGACGGCGATTGGTCACTTCCCGGCGGCTGGGGTGACATTGGACTTTCACCGGGTGAAGTAGCAGTAAAGGAAGTAAAGGAAGAATCCGGGTTTGATGTAAAGGCAGTGAAACTGCTTGGTGTGCTGGATAAAAAATGCCACCCGCATCCTCCGTCGCCTTATCATGTGTATAAACTATTCATCCTGTGTGACATCATCGGAGGGAAGCCGGAAGAAGGAATCGAAACGAGCGCCGTCGGTTTCTTTGCGGAAGATGAACTGCCGCCGTTATCAGTAGCGAGGAATACAGAGTCGCAGATTAAGATGATGTTCAGACATTTGTACCATCCAGGGGAAGATGTGTTTTTTGATTAAATTTATACATGGGGGGAAGGTTCAGTGAAACTCTCTATGAGATTATGTATCTTTGTTTTGACGTGCTTTTTACTGGCGGCATGTCATACCTCTGGATCGGGGGACAAAAACAATGTTGTTTCCGCATCATTCAAAGGTAAGATAGAAGAAATCTTTGAAAACAGAGCCATAGTCCAAGTTGAAAACGGGAATATCACTGGGCGGGTATTTATCGATCTATCAGTGAATAAAACAGTGAACTTTCAAGTAGGTGACAAGATAAAAGTGGGATATGACGGGCAAATCAGGGAGTCGGATCCTGCACAGGTAAATACTCTATCAGTAAAGAGGATGGAGTAGCTACATTCCGTTTATCAAATTACCATTCCATAGAAATTAGGAGGAAGCCATGAAAGGTAAAGAATTAGAAGAGGCAATTGACTTTAAAAAGTTAACCATTGTGGAACTGCAGATAAAAATCGAGGAACTTAAAGAAAAGTATCCAAAAGCAAACAAGCTGGTATATGTAACCCAATCCGCATTGATCGAAGCTGATTTTCAGATGGAGCTGGCAGAACACTTGGAAGAGGAACCTATACTGGGTCGTTCATTGCAAGAGTACGAGATTAGACCGGAAATTGATATTAAGGAAAAGGCTATCGTCAATCTATCTGCTTGTATTTATTTGAAAGACGTTAAGCTTATACCATTTTCTTCACCGAACGAACCTACATATCTGGAAGAGTTTATTTTATTTTCCGATCACCTGCTGGGAATCACCATGAAGTGATTCACCGAAAGTTCGCCAAGGAGGTTACTACATATGGATTACGTAAAAGACCTGCGGAATAAAGTCGGAAGCAGACCATTGATCTTAACCGGCTCCGTTACCTTGATCATGAATGAATTCAATGAACTGCTCTTACAGCATAGGGTCGACGGCGGCTGGGGGCTGCCCGGCGGATTGATGGAACTCGGGGAAAGCTTGGAGGATACGGCAAGGAGAGAAGTGAAAGAGGAAACCGGACTCCAAGTGGGTGAACTGAAGCTGCTGGGCATATTTTCAGGTTCTGATTACTATTTTAAAGTAGCAAACGGAGATGAATTATATTCAGTTACTGCAGTATTTGTTACAAGGGATGCAACAGGGGAGATTTGTATGGACCCGGAAGAATCCATAGAGTTAAAGTATTTTAAACTGAATGAATTGCCAGATGGATTAACGGAGGAATACAAGAGTTATGTTCTGCCTTATGTCGATGAGCTGGCTGCGAATGAGCCGGAGGGACAGGTACCTTGACCCAGCAAAGTTCGTCATTATTCATCCGGAAAGGGGGAACTTAGTGTGAAATTGAAACCTGTTTTCTTTATGTTTTGCATTTTTGCGGCAGTCTGTTTAACCGGCTGCAGGGAAGAAAGTGATGAAACAGCCATATTGGACTCCGAGCCAGTTGAAAAAGTGTCGATGCAAGGTACAGAAGGCAAATTCGAAATCGTTAAGGTGAATGGAACATCCGAAGAACCCCCATTCCCGGTTGGAAAGGGCAGGCATTATGAAGTTTATTTTTTAGATGGCTCGACTGATTTTAACGGAAAAAAATATAAAATGACGGCTACTCACAAGAAATCGAACGATACCGTCGAACTCTATGAAGCCGTGATAAACAACAACAGGAGCGGAGCGAAATTTGCCCTGGGAAAAGCAGGGGTTTGGAAAGTTGAAGTAGCTGTAGATGGAGAGCATTATACAGGCTTTGACATTGAAGCAGAGTAGGAAAGAGGAGAGAAGTATTAAAGAGTGTGCTGGTCTGCTATTAAGTAAGTGACATGACTGTTTTGAAACTATTTGGAATCATTTTAGCATCGATGGGGGCAGGTGGGGAGCCATGATAATTTTAGCGTTTTGTAATATATTCTTAGGAATTGCAGCCATTGTTATGCTTTCAAAGGGATGGGAAAAGTTTGATAACTGGGTGTACCGAAGGTTTTCTGCAGCTTTTAATCAATTGACCTTATTTGTTTTCATGAGTTTGTTTTTATTTATATTATTCATTACGATTACTGTTTTGATTGGGACCCTGAATCATTTCAGCCTCATTAACACATTCTTTGTAACCAGCTTTATTCTGCTCTGCATCAATTTCTTCTCGCCGTATTACTCTAGTCATCCAGTGAATGAAGAAAGAGTGTTCATGAAGTATGCAGTGAAGATTCCAAGGGATACGGCCGTGACGGTATTTGATTTAAAATTGACCCCATTCTTGATTGCTTCACTTGGCATTGTGGCGATCACTGCAGTTGTGACGATTGTAATAATCTAACATTCTGGTCTTTTAAAAGAAATAAACTTGAATTGCTATTTTTAAGACTGACAGGAGTGAATTTTACAGACTAAGCCTCACTTTTTATAAAGAGTGACTTTATATTGACCCTCTCGAAGTGCATTCAAGCAGTTATCGTGCCGCTTTCAGAATAATTGCGCCTCTTATTCAAATTATCGTGCCACTTTCCATATAATTGTGCCCCTTATTCAAATTATTGTGCCGCTTTTCCAAATTATCGAGCATCTTGTCGAATTTTCTTTGCTGTTCTTTTGATTTCCTAATAGCTAATGAGAGCCCATTCTGTTTGCTCATCTCCGTGCTGGCCGCCTACCAAAAAAGCCTTCTTTAAAGAAATTTAAAATATATCATTAAGGAGTCCTATATGAATCAATCAATCACCAGCAAACTAGACAGCATATCGGACTATATCAATCAGCTCATGATTGAGCAGGATGGGGTCGGGGTGAGTGTCGCCATTGTAAAAGGTTCCGACATCATCTATTCCAAAGGATTTGGATACTCAAGGATTCAGCCTGACAACCAGCCGATTGATGAAGACACTGTGATGAGCATTCAAAGTATTTCAAAGAATTTCATGGCCATCTCCATCATGCAGCTAGTCGAAAGCAACATGGTTTCATTGGATGATTCAGTTGTTCAGCATCTCCCATATTTTAGAACGAAGGATAAACAGCAAAGCGATGTGATCACGATACGCCACGTCTTGTCGCATACTGCAGGTTTTCCTTCAAATTTAGGGATCGGTAATATGACGGCTCCGAATGTCAGAGAAATATTTTCGGATACCCCGACTGAATTTCAAGAAGCATTAGACTACTATAACCTTACCGAAGAAGAGATCGATTCCATGAAAACCAGAGAAGATATCACGAGATGGTTTGAAAAAGTAGAGTTGGAATACCCGGTTGGACAGGGTTGGAACTATTGTACGGATGCATATGTAATCCTGGGCGACTTATTTGAAAAGGTGTCAGGAGTAAAATGGGAGGCACATCTAAAAGATGAAATCCTGAAGCCCTTGAATATGGAACGAACCATGAGTGACCCGCATGAAGTTGAAAAAGATGCAAACAGCGCCAGGTACTATCTTGGGAAGGAGAAAATCGAAACTCCTTTTCCAAAAAACAAACTCTCTGCCCCGATTGGATATTTGTATTCATCAGCGAATGATCTGGCGAAATATCTTTCCTTTCATTTGACAAAACAACCGGATATTTTATCTTCAGAATCAGTTGGGGAAATGCAGCAGTCGGTTCATCTTGTAAGCGAGGAGTGGCAGTTCGGGAGTAAGGTCAGAAGTTATGGACTTGCATGGTTTACAGACGAGTATAAAGGTGTGAGGGTTGTGGAACATGGAGGCGGCCAGATGGCTGTCCGGACTTTGATGTCTATCATTCCAGAGCTTAACTTGGGAGTGGCGGTATTACTTAATTTTGACGGGACCGCGCATCATGACATTTGCGATAAAATCATTGACGTTTTTGCGGATTTCTAAGGAGCTGATTACTTATCCGCACAAAACGAAGATTGCTTTACATCCGCGGTAACGGTGAAAACCGGGTCTGATACTGCATAACAGTCATTTGGCAATATTCTTGTGCGAAAGGAGCCGATATGCATCTCCGGCTCCATCCAAGTTACTTAAACATCTCATTCTCCAAAACAATCACATTATCCCTGCAAGGGATCTTTGCTGTTTCTTTCGTATTTTCCACCAAGCGATAGATGTTGTCGCAGCATTGCTGAGCACCTTTTACCAATAAAGGCACTCCCAGCGAATCAATTTTCAGCGTTCTCGATAAGAATCCGCCGATGGACATGGGAATCGGGACGGTGGGTGAAGTGTTGGAGAAGATGATTTTTTCATCAAAATGGAATCTATGCTGAAGTACCATCGTCAACTCCTTTAATGCCGGCACTACGAGTTTGTTTCGCTTTTTTCCGATTGTATACACCGGGTTGCCCTCATCATCGATTCCATGAAAAATCAGCTTTCCGAAATCCTTCTTTGTAAGTTGATTGAAATACGGTACATTCAATATTTCTTCTGATGTCAGTACTCTTTCGGACTGAGGCAGTTTTTTTAAGTGGTATGCGGCGGCAAGGGATGTTGTATGAGTACCGCCAAAGTCGTTGTATATGTATATCATAGGGAAACCAATCCTTATTATTTAGGTTCATGCCCATCTAGCAGCTTGGGCACGTATCACCCAATTATTATGTGAAATTGAATGCCTGATTATGCGGGCGTGTAAACTTTGTCACAGCCCATTAGATTAATTGTTTCTGATCTCCGATAAGACCGCTAGGTAAAAATGGGTCGCGGTACCTGTCCCCATGGCTCTTTTTGTCAATATCCAGAAGGGAAATGGAAAAAGATGTCGAAGTTTTAGGGTAGATGACTAAAATATCGTGCTTTTGTCCTAAAGGGGTTCTTGTATGTTAGAGACGGTCCACCATTTAATTTTGCATGTTGTATTTATTTTATTTACTATTCTTCTGTTTCAGATGTTTGCAAGGGAATCAGAACTTGGCCCAAAAGGGTTCAATCTGCAGTTTCTGGCCATGAATATGGTGATTGTCGTGTTTACGATGGTTTTTCCCGTGGTTTATTCCAGTGGATATGTGTATGACTTTAAAGTGGTCCCGGTCATCCTCGCCTTTATCTATGGAGGAAAGAGAGCGGGATATGCCATGGTGATCGTACTCTTGGCATTCAGTTTTCTTACCGGCCATGTCTTCGTTAACTTACTGGTGAATTATGCGATTTACAGCTTGCTCCTTATCCCATTCTCAAAATGGTATAGAAAAGCTGAATGGAAGAAGAAGCTTCTTATGATTACCTTATTTTATTTGTTGGTTCCGGGTACAAGAGCCATTTTCTTGCTTTTAAAAGGTATGCTGGAGCAGCTTCCGCTATTGCTGAGCTCCACAGTGGTTATTTGGCTGACACTATTAATCAGTATTTATCTCATCGAAAACAGGCTGGAGCAGGCAAGGATCAAAAAGGAACTGATAAAAGCGGAAAAATTCAATGTGGTCAGTCAGTTGGCGGCATCAGTCGCACATGAAATCCGGAATCCGATGACGACGGTCAGAGGATTCATGCAGCTCCTACAGGGAGAAGGTCTGTCGGAGGAACAAAAAACCTTCATCAAGATTTCCATCCAGGAACTGGACCGGGCGCAGGAAGTGATCAATCAATATCTCTCACTCGCCAAGCCGCAGACAGAAGAATACGAAGTCTTCAGTCTGAGCGAGGCGATGAGTGAATCCGTCGAAGTAATGTCCACGTATGCAGTCATGAATAGTATTGAAATAAAGAAAGACATCGAGGAAGGGCTTATGGGGAAAGGCTTGAAGATTGAAATCCAGCAAGTTTTCATCAATATCCTGAAAAATGCAATCGAAGCCATAAAGGAAAACGGTGAAATAATGGCTGCTGCAGCACGGAACAAAGACGGCCAGATCGTCATCACCATCAAAGACAACGGAGCAGGTATGCCCCCGGAACAACTCAAAGTCCTTGGAAGCCCTTATTACTCCACAAAAGAAAAAGGAACAGGCCTCGGCCTCACCGTCTGCTACCAAATCGTCAAACGTATGAAAGGCGAAATCATCGTCAAAAGCGAACTCGGCAATGGCACAACGTTCACCATCATCCTGCCTGGGACATGTAGCGGGCAGGGGGGACAGCTGCGTTGACCCACTTTTAAACGATGAGTGAAGCTTAAAGTAACAGCATGATAGGAGGTTCACCATGTATAGGACAAGAAATGCGACAGATGTCGAAATCCCGCTCATGGCTGACCATTGGTACAGAATGGCATGCGAGATGTGTGAAATAGACGACATGCCAAAACCGGATATACATAGGATAGAAGAAGTGAAAAGCCTATTTATAAGGGAATCGGAAGCTGGACAGTTGATGTTCAGGGTGGCCTTGGATGAAAGTGATCAGATTGCAGCCTGCGCAGGAGGGCTTCTCAGGACAGAATATCCTTATCCGCTTGCAAAAGAGCAAAGTCTATTCGGCTGGGTAATTTCCGTATATACGCTTGAGAATCACCGCCATAACGGTCTCGCCTCTACATTAACCGATGAAGTGTGTGTATGGCTCAAACAAAACGGAGCCAAACGGGCAAGGCTCTGGTCCAGTTCAACTGGCAGAAGCGTCTATGAAAAGAACGGATTTAAACCGATGATGGATATGACAAAACCACTGCTTTGAATAAAGGAAGATGTCCAGCATGCTCATAAAACTCTCATTAAGGAGTTGTGTTGTCCAAATGGAGAAAAATCAACGATTACGGATGATTTGGATTATCCCTAATGTCTTCTGCTATATCATGTTTGCCGGAGTTTCTACATTCACAGTGATGTATGCAGGCGGACTGCGGGAAATCGACAGGCTGGGTCTCTGGGTCATTGCTATGATTATCCTTCTTGCGGTATCTCTTTTCGGAAGCTTACAGATCAGGAGATGGATAAAGGAAGGGAAAATGTAAACCGGGTTAAACCGTTTACAGTTAAGGAGAATAAATCGATGTTAAAAATTTTGCGAATCAGTCTGGCCATGATTGGGTTAGTCATGGCACTATACGGATTTTTCACAGATAATTTCTGGCTGCAGCCATACACACTGTTCGTAATAGGTGTCATGCTCCTGGTAATGGGACTGGAAGAATTTCAAAAAGGACGTACAGAGTATGGATATATAAGTGTAGCGACTTGTATCTTTCTTATGATTGTCCTGTTTATCATCTAAACCAACGAAAGGCTGTGAATCAGATGAAACAACTTATCACGCTTGGCGGCGGAGGGTTCTCTATGGAACCGGAGAATCCATTATTGGACCGCTATATACTTGCCCAATCAGATAAATCAGATCCGAAGGTATGTTTTGTTCCCACCGCAAGCGGTGACTCGGATTCATACACCACCAGATTCTACGATTTCTTTGAAAAAGAAAACTGCCAGCCGTCCCACTTTTCATTGTTTAAACCGCCGACAAGGGACTTAGAGGGATTTTTACTAGAGAAAGATATCATCTATGTAGGAGGCGGAAATACCAAGAATCTATTGGTCTTATGGAAAGAATGGGGCCTCATCCCTATTTTTAAAAAGGCGCTGGAGCAGGGAATCATCCTGGCAGGGATAAGTGCGGGATCGATCTGCTGGTTTGAAAAAGGTGTGACCGATTCATACGGCGACGGGCTGGAAACGTTGGAATGCCTCGGATTCTTAAAAGGGAGCAACTGCCCTCATTACGATGGAGAAGCGGAAAGGAGACCTGCATACCATCGATTTATTGAATCCGGGGAAGTGGGCGAAGGCATTGCTGCCAATGACGGAGCGGCTGTTCATTACATTGACGGGAGCATACATAAAATCGTCAGTTCACGCCCCGATGCAAAGGCCTATAGGGTTTATTTTGACGGAAAGGTCATAGAAGAGGAGCTTGAGACGGAGTTCCTGGGTGAAAGAAATAACTAGAAAGAGGGAAGTTCCAATGAAGGAATTATCGTTAAAGAATGGAAACTCATATAGATTGAAAGAGTTTGAGGAAGCTGATTTTGCTCAGGTAAACCAACTGAATGCAGAAGAGGAATGGAATAATCTCGTGAAAAAGAAGGAAGACACGAAGAATGCTTGGCTTCATTCAAATATAAGATTCCTGGTTTACGACGGTGATACTCTGGCCGGATACGTGAGGGGATTCACGGACTTAAACATAACGACTTATATTTGCGAAGTGCTGATCAACAAGGATTACCGAGGACAGGGAATCGGGTCCGAGCTGATTAAATTCGTCCATCACCTCTACCCGAAAACGAGGATTGACCTGCTCGGATCATCGACATCAAGGACCTTTTACGAAGATCAGGATTATCGGAAATTTTATGGGTTTAGGAAGACGATTGAGGAGTATTGACGTTGTAAATCGGGTTGAGTGCCTATTCAATAAAAAAAGAAAGGTTGAAAAGTTATTGCAGAAATTGTTGGCGGTCATGTTCCTCATTATTTCAATCTTGGTTGGCTGCGGACCAGGAGCGAACGGTAACGCAGCTGCAGGCCTTAATGAGTACTTGACTGAGGAAAGAATTGAGAAGAGAGTCGGGACTTTGCAGAAAACCGGTTCTGGAGCGGCAGAAGTTAGAGTTCAGGCCATAGAGCAATTAATAGACGAATACATCTTGAAGGAAGAAGCTGAATCTCAAGGACTATCAGTCTCGGATAAAGAGATTCAGGAAACAATAGAGTACCAGATTAAAACAGCCAAAAAAGTTCAAAATAAGAAGTTTGCTAACGACCTCAAGGAATTGAATCTTTCGATTGAAGAATATTACCGGGATTATGCCTATGATTCCTTTAAGGGAAGACTTTTGGAGAACAAGTTATATGACAAGGTGACGGCTGAGGCTGGAACACCAGATCAAGAAGTGGATAAATGGGATGAATATAAGAGCGCATTGATAAAAGATTTCAGGAATAAAAATGATACCGAAATCGAAAAGGTGATTGATGGTTTAAAGTGATGCCGAGCTGAGTGTTTGACAGCACCTGAATCCTGAGATTCGGATACATACTTTGGAGGTAGCGCATGCTCAAAAGAAAGTTCGGTGACCGTTCCGGCTGGAAACGGGTATTAAACAAGGAATATGCCCAAACCCATCTTAATACTGAAGAATTCGAGGGCTACATAACCCTGCTTCATACTGTGAAAGTCTCACAACCGTTAACAGTCCCTTACGGCAATGACACCCTTTGTATTGTGGACGACGGCTACATGTGGCTGCAGCAATTCCCTAAGGATAAACATCATGTAATGACAACGGTGTTCGATGCCCAGGGACAGGTTGTTCAATGGTACATCGATATCACCTTGCGCAGTGGAGTGGAATCCGGTATCCCATGGATGGACGATTTGTTTTTGGACCTGGTCTTATTGCCATCAGGAGAACTGATTGTCTTGGATGAAAATGAACTTGAAGAAGCTTTATTGGAAGGAACTATTGCTCAATCTCATTATGAGTTGGCTTGGGATGAAGCGGAACGTATTAAGGAGTTAATCAGCAGGGGGAGTTTTGATTTGATAAAATTGTCGAGGGATCATAAGGAGTTACTGAAGTGTATTTTGGAGTGAGGGAGTATGCCGGATATCCCATTTGTTTACAAAGAATGGAATAATAAATGCGGAAATATTTATTAAAAATAGGATTAGTTACAACTTTGGCCATTTACCTGCTTATTCTTTCAAAACTAATCTTATTCAAACATTTGCCGCTTTCAGAGATCACCAGACATTTTACTTTTAACAGTGATCATGCATATTTGGGTAATCATAATTTCATCCCTTTAAAGACAATTATTTTTTATTTTTACTTAGCAGATGTCAATTTAAATATCCGGGTTGAAAATCTGGTTGGTAATATGATTGGTTTTGCACCGTTCGGTTTCATGCTGCCGCTTTTAACAAAAAGGTTTTCAACTATAAAGAATATTATTGCTGCCACATTGTGCTTGAGTTTACTATTTGAGCTGATTCAATTTGTTTTTAAATTCGGCAGTTTCGATGTGGATGATCTGATTTTGAATACGCTTGGCGGATTGCTGGGGTATTGTATATTTTCGGTGTGCAGGAGTATGCGGGTACATTGTAAAGGCCATGGAAGTAAATTTTTCAAAAGTGAGTAAATCAAATGTCTCGCTTAATCGTACTTAAGGAGAATTACCATGCTGCCTCAATGTGAAAATTGTCATTCAACATTCGGCTGGAAAAAGGTCTATCGCTACATATTGGGACCGCAATATAAGCCTTTTTGCTGTCACGGCTGCGGTCAAAATCATTATATTACGGTGAGTGGACGATTGGTGAATAGCCTGCTTATGATTTGCCCATTCTGGATTTTCGTCCAATTCTTTTCACCATTTTCTAATATTTTTCTGACTGTTGGGGTTGGATTTTTCCTTGGTTTTTTCGGCTCTCTCTTAAGCCCTTATTTTACTAAAATAAAGAGGGATCAGCCATCGTACTATTAAAAAGAAGAAAGGATGGTACAAATGAACATACTATGGGATTTTGATGGAACATTATTTGATACATATCCTGCATATACCCGCACTCTCTCTCAAGTGCTGGGGGATAGGGCTGACAAGCAGGAAGTCTATGACAAACTGAAAGTTTCATACTCTCATGCTATCGAGTTTTATAACATATCGGCTGATCAGGTAGAGGAGATTGAGCGACTAAAGAACGAATTATCTCCTGTGGATATGAAGCCTTTTTCCGGAGTCGAAGAAGTACTGAAGTTTGCCGGCCGGAATGTCATCATGACCCATAAAGACAGGGACGGGGTCCTTGCGATACTCGATCATTACGGCTGGACGCATTATTTTGCCGATATCGTCACGATCGACGACGGGTTCCCCCGCAAGCCGCATCCGGCGGCATACCAGCATTTACATACGAAAAATAAAATTGACCTCGCCATCGGGGACAGGGATTTGGATTTATTGCCGGCAAAGGAATTGGGGATTGCTGCATGCATGTTTCAGGGGGAGTCGGATATTGCGGATCATCATCTGGATGATTTCAATGACTTTTTTGATGAAGTTCTTCCTCTACTAAAAAAGTAACATTAATGGAGGTGAACATATGTTAAACCAAGAAAACGAAGAGGCACTCACCGGAGGAAATGTCTCAAGCGTATCCCGGTTGAATGACACGGTCCGCCGTGAACTAAAACCGGAAAGCTCCAAAATTCATAAACTATTAAAGCACTTGGAGAAGAAAGGATATAGATATTCTCCAGCATTCTTGGGGATCGATGATAAAGGCAGGGAAATCCTTTCTTTTATAGAAGGAGAAGCGGGCAACTATCCCTTAAAGGAGTACATGTGGTCTGATGAGGCGTTGGAGGGGATTGCGGCCATGCTGAGTCTTTATCATGACGCGGTCAGCGATTTTCCATTTAATGATAACTGGCAGCCGATCGATAACACCCCGCAGCCATATGAGGTCCTTTGCCACAACGATTTTGCCATTTACAACATTATTTTTAATCAAAAAAAGCCGGTCGGGATCATCGACTTTGATGTAGCTGGTCCGGGACCAAGGATGTACGACATCGCCTACACGCTATACACATGTGTGCCGTTAAGCAGGCATTATCATTCTGAAGCGGGGGAGGAAGTAGTCTATCAATCTGATAGGGATGCTGGACGGATCAAACGAAGAGTGAAATTGTTCTTTGAAGGCTACGGGATGGAGTTTGAAGAAGATTTTGTGAACATGGTCTTACTGCGTTTGGAAGGGATATGCAAGACGATTAAGCGAAAAGCCGAAGAAGGCGACGGCGCTTTTCAAAAGATGCTGGATGAGGGGCATGTCGAGCATTATGAGAAGGACATAGCGTTTGTACGGAAGCATGGGGAAGAGTGGAGGTCTAAGTGAAGAGGAAGGACAGAATTGTCCTTTTTTTATTGAAAAATGGAAAAAAAACTGATTAAGTCGGCTGGACTTGTCATAATGGTGCTCGCTCCTTGAAGTTAAAAACAATATATATAAGGTATTTAGAGGCTCAGAACCGAAAATATTAATATATTAATTTTAATTGCGCCGGTTTTTGAATAATTGCGCAGGAATCCTGTTTA
The DNA here is from genome assembly GCF_045897515.1 of Rossellomorea oryzaecorticis. NCBI lineage: Bacteria > Bacillati > Bacillota > Bacilli > Caryophanales > Bacillaceae > Rossellomorea > Rossellomorea oryzaecorticis. Next base: position 13,231 of record NZ_JBJOSA010000013.1, read on the forward strand.
TTGCGCTACTTTTTGATTTATTGCGCCACTTTCCTGATAATTGCGCCTGTTGTCGAATTTTCTTTATGCCATATGCCGGTCAGAACAACCAGATCATAAGGTATTTCAGAAAGGAGAAGTATATATGCAAACGTGGGAGAGGCAATTGATTACAACACCCCGCGGTACGTTCGAAGTGTTCATAAAAGGCAGTGGTACGCCGCTCTGTGTCACCCACCACTACTCAGAGTTCAATGAAACGGGTGACTATTTTGCAGAAACCTTCACTTCCGGCTACCAGGTCATCCTGGTGAACTTGAGGGAAGCCGGGGCATCGGAAAAAGCACTCGAACCGTATCAGCTGAGCATGCTGGAAACAATCTTTGATTTAGAAGCCATACGAGAGAGCCTCGGTTTTGAAAAATGGGGATTTGCCGGCCATTCAACCGGCGGGATGCTGGGAATCCTATATGGAATTTATCATTCGGACAGCCTCTCCTATATGATCATCACCGGAGCGGCAGCGAGGGAGTATATGACGTTTTCAAAAGACTGTATCTACAATCCTGAACATCCCAAGTTTCAAATCATGCAGGAATACATGGAGACACTGAAACAAAAAGGTTTGAGTGAATCAAAAAGAAAGAGGATCAGCAAGGAAAGAACGAAATTATCCCTTTTTCAACCCGAGAAGTATGACCAATACTTTTCACTACCCATCCACAAAAAAATGTCAGGTGTCAGGCTGAGTTACTTTAGCAGGGAATTGCATGTGTTCGATGTATCGAGAAAGCTAAAGTTGATCACCGCACCTGCCCTTATCTTGTGCGGCAGACACGACGTTCAGTGTCCGGTTTCTTACTCGATTGAAATGGCGAAAGAAATTCCGCATTCGCAGCTTGCAATCTTTGAAGGAAGCAGCCACTATCCATTTTTAGAAGAGAAAGAGTTGTTCTGTAAGGTAGTTGGGCGTTTTATTGAACAGGATACAGGACTAAGCCAAAATTAAGGGTGGTGAGAAGATGTTGATAAAAGGTCTCAATCATTTCTTATTTTCAGTATCTGATTTAGAAAAATCCATCGTATTTTATCAGAGGGTATTCGATGCCAGGCTGCTGGTGAAAGGCCGCAGGACGGCATATTTTGATTTGAACGGAATGTGGCTGGCCCTCAATGAAGAAAAGGATATACCGCGGAACGAAATCCATCGGTCTTACACGCATACTGCCTTTACAGTAGAAGAAGCTGAATTTGATGAAATCGTACATAAGTTAATGAAAATGAATGTCAATATCCTGCCGGGCCGACCTCGGGATGACAGAGATAAAAGATCCGTTTACTTTACCGATCCAGATGGTCACAAATTTGAATTTCATACAGGGACACTGGGGGACAGGCTGGTTTATTATAAGAAGGAAAAAGGGCATATGGTTTTCTATGAATGATAACTAATTTCAAGTGTACCTTTTGGAACCTTCCTGTCTCTTCAACCGTACTTGTAAAATACCCAAAAGAAAAGAGGCGGGAGCATGGAATTAGATTATCAAACAGAACCAGACTATCAACCGGATCCAAAGAAAAACGGGACACGGACTTTTTTGAATAGTATAGGTTTGGTGATATTCGGAGGGTTCTTGCTTCAGAGCCTGACCGTTCCTTTTACGATTACTGGCAGTGGAGAGTTTTCAAAAATCGAAGAGATTAAAATGAGTGCGGGTGAATCCAATTATCGCCTCCCTTGGTATTTTCAGCATAATGACGGCGGTTTATTTAGTGCAGCACCCTATGTCTCATTAAAAAAAGGAGAATACAGATATGATCAAGCTTGAGTATTTCAACCGATCTGACTTTGATCAACTCATTGAGTGGATCGATTCGCCTTCGTTTTTACTGCAGTGGGGAGGGCCGGAGTTCGATTATCCTTTGGATGACAAACAACTGGAACTTTATATTGAGAACGCAAATAATGAAGAGGGGGATACCCTGATTTAAAAGGTTGTCGATGAAGAGACTGATAAAGCAATCGGTCATATTTCACTGGGGAAAATAGATCGAACCAATATGTCGGCCCGTATCGGGAAAGTGTTGGTTGGCAGCCTGCAGACAAGAGGAAAAGGCATTGGCCAAGAGATGATCAGGGAAGCTTTGCGGATTGCATTTGAAGAACTGAATTTACACAGGGTCAGCCTCGGCGTGTTCGATTTTAACACTGCTGCCATCGTCTTATGAAAAGGCGGGCTTTAATAAAGAGGTTCTGCTCCGGGATGCCAGGAGAAACGGTGATGAGTACTGGAGCTTGTGGGAGATGGGCGTTTTGATAGATGAATGGAAAATGGCTTTACCCAGTAATTCTAGAGGGATATGAGGATGTCCGTTCCTCTTTTGGACATCCAATTTAGTAGGAATCCCAATTATGAAAATTTCAATTTAGCTTTTTCAATAATCTCCCTGATAAACGGTTCTTTATGCTCTGTATACGCTGGCCTATTAAACTTAAACCTCTCGGCAAGCTCCTTTTTAAGCCGGGCATATTCTTCAGCTGCCTGGGGATGGATCCTTAAATAATCCCGAAATAGTAATTTCTCACTCCACTCAGTACCCTGGTATTCACAAACGTGCAAATGACAGGTTCCGTTGCCCCACAAACCTTTTCTGAAAAACCTTCTATCTGTTAATTCCAGTTTTGGAACATACTCAAAGTCAATTTGACACAGAGGTTCAATAAGTATTTCTGTTCGGTTCAGATCGTCTATACCGACCATGATGTCGATAATTGGTTTGGCTTTTAAACCTATTATTGAGGTGCTGCCGATGTGCCCGACAGCTGAAATTTCAGTACCGACCACTTTCAAAATCTGATCTTTCTCATATTCAAATTTGTTTACCCATTCCTTTGAGTATGGACTTAACTGTACGATTGAGTTTGACATGAAATCACCTGCTAACGAATATAATTAAGGAATTTGGTCTCTAGTTGAGGAATTTTGCCCGACATACCCGGTTGGGAATTTGCCATGCTTAAAACTGGAAAGAAAAACAGAGAGCCCCCTGGTTATTCAGAGGCTCTTTCTCTTAGTTTTCTACATAACTTTTAAACCGATCGAGTATCGCCTGCCAACCTTGCCGCTGCATGTCAACAGGGTTCTCGGAATCCGCATCGAACGTCTCCACGATTTCAGTTTTGTCGCCATTTGCTTTGAAGGTGATAATGACGGTCCTTCCATCTTCCATTGAATACGCGATGACCTCGTTTGCTTTGACCTCATCATATGTGCCGCCAAAACCAAATCCGAAGCTGCCGTCTTTCGCTTCCATCCTTGAAAGGAACTTACCGCCTATACGCAAATCATTCTCGGCAAACGGGGTGTGCCAGTCATCCGAAGCCGCATTCCATTTGGTAATGTGGTTTGGTTCCGTCCAGTATGCCCAGACCTTTTCTACCGGTGCCTGTACAGTGGTCTGAATGGTGATTTTTTCAGATGCTCCCATTTTGATTACTTCCTCTCCATTAGAAAATATTGTTCAAAAAGGTTACTGGATGAATCTATTTCTATTGTACCCGATTCCTCAGCGGTGCTGTATTATTTTGAAAACAATTATGTAAAAAAGACTTCTGAAGGATTTTGAAATTTTTCTTGAATATGCCAGATTGTTTTGAAATAATTGGTAGTAAATAGAAAAATGTGACTTGGAGAATACATGATGAATAATAAACTAAAAGAGTACAACTGGATAGGCAGTCAAAACGATTTCGTGGATACCATCAGCATCGTACCTGTTCACCATATCTCATTGGGCCGTTTTGGAGGAAATTCGCTGGCAGGTCAATACAAGAATGAAGATGGATGCATAATCTGGGCCGACGAACAACAGAATTGGGAATTTGCTGTACTGATGGATGCACATCAATCAGCAGATAGTGCGGAGCTGGTCGTCCATCAAATTTATAAGTATAAAAGGGACATTCAAAAAATATTGTCTTTATCGTTTGAACTATCGCTCCAAAAAATAGAGGGAAAAATTTTAACAATCTTTCAAGAAGAAGAGTTCCTTTCTTCCTGCCGTAAAGTAGATGGTGAGACGGCCTGTCTCCTCGTACTGAGAAAAGATAAATATCTGTGGTGGTTCTCGGTCGGCGACTGCATCGCCTATCTTTTTCATCCAGAGCTTGCAGGCCTCGGGCAGTATCAAGTCAATCAGAGACACTTCTTTGAATGGATTGGACAAGTTAATACATTCGATCAGGCAGTCCCTTGTTTCAGCAGCGGTATGAGGGAACTGAGAAAAGGTATGAACAGAATCATGTTAACGACTGACGGCCTCGTTGAATGCCCGAATGACCCTTTTTGCAGGGCTGAAAAAATCTATGAAGCTATCAAAAACCAGCCATTGAACGAGGGAATAAAGATTCTGCTTGAGATAATCAAAGAAAATCATGTGAGAGACAGTACCACGATCATTGCCTGGGATGTGAATATAGTAGAAGAGGTAACCATTCCGAGTGATGCGTAAAATGTTCTCATTTATATTCTAATCACGAATAAGGCGGTTACATAGGTAGAATGTTGATAAAGGAGAGAACAAATGAACAGCGCTTTAGTAATTATCGATGTACAAAAAGGTATGTTCCTTGATGAAGCACCTGTATTCAAAGGCGAAGATCTGATTTCCACTCTGCAAACTTTGCTGGAGAAAGCACGTGCGACTGGAATATCGGTCATTTACATCCAGCATAATGCACCTGCTGGTAAGCCTCTTGAGTATGGGACTGAAGCTTGGGAAATACACGATGATATCAAACCAATTCCCAAGGATTTGGTCATTCAAAAAACAACACCGGATTCGTTTTTTAACACGACATTTGAAAGCGAATTGAATAATCTTGGCATCGACCATCTGTATCTTGCAGGCATCCAGACGGAAGCGTGCGTGGATACGACCTGCCGGAGTGCATTCGGCAAGGGGTACAAGGTCACGTTAATTTCTGATGCACACAGTACTTGGGATTCAGGTGAATTGACTGCACAGCAGATTATCAATCATCATAATGGGGTCCTGCGGTGGTTTGCGGATGTGTATCCGTCCAGTAAGGTTAAATTTGAGGCGGTTGAACCGCACCAGATATGAGGAGGGATAAAAGTGAATCGTGTCGTAACCCAAATAGGACTTGGGGTCGCAGTCCTGTTATTTTCATTGTTTGCAACGTTGTTTGAAGGATCAGAGATAGTGGAGAGACCCTTTGAATGGGAGTACTCCACTCCTTTATCCGGTGATGTAAAAGAAGGAAGTGACATTTCAAAACTTGATTATTTTGTCTATGCAATCAAGTTCAAGCCGACATTCCCGATCGTGTTGGCAATAAGCATGGTCTATGTATTGGTGGTGGCAGGGTATCTATTCATTAGTAGAAAAAGATTCTACAGTCTTTACCTGCCAGTTCTGGCAGTTCTGCAGTTAATAGTTGGCTGGTTTATGTTTTCAGCTACAACATCAGGAGCACAAGCGTTATCTTATGTGTTTATAGCTTGCGGGCTAGTATTTTTGCTTATTGCTTTAATGTATCACTTTCCTCCTTCAGGCAGGAGAATTGGCAATAGGAGGTAGGGTTGCGGGTCGTGAATGGGTCGTGGGGACAGGTTCCCTGACCCGTTTTTTGTTAGGTTGGGTATTGAATGAGTGGTTTTTAGTAATCATTTTGTTAGTAATGGACTGACATCCCCTATTGGCAAGAAACGTTGGAGTTATACAGGGGTATTGAGGGGGCAGGCATTATTTTTATTATCAAAAACAACAAAGTTATTATCAAAAATCCGGAAATATTATCAAAACCGAACCATTTATTATCAAATATAAAAATATATTATTAAAAACTAGATTTACCGTCCATTATACCTGCAGGTGTATGAACAAAGGGACGGCCCCAATATACTGTGCCTCATTACGACAAAAAACCAGTCAGTATGATAAACTATAAAATACACCAGGAACGAAGAGAGGAATAACATGAGTACAATTAAAAAGCACAGGGCCGGTAATAAAGCAAAGTTGATCTTCCGGGGTTTTATGGTCATCCTTGGGGGATTCATTGCTGCTTATGGCCTGGAAACCGTATTAATCCCAAATAACGTGTCGGATGGAGGAGTGACCGGTGTAAGTATCGTCGGTTCAAAGCTGTTTGGCCTGCCGCTCGGGGTGCTGATTGCCTTACTGAATATCCCTTTTGTCTGGCTTGGATATAAACAAATCGGTAAAAGTTTCGCCGTCAATTCGATACTCGGAATCGCATCATTGGCGATCGGGACCAAATTGATGCATCATACGCCTGCAATCATTGAAGGGGATACGCTGTTAGTCACGGTTGTCGGTGGGATTATCCTCGGACTTGGTCTGGGTATCGCATTGCGAAATGGCGGTGCCTTGGATGGCATTGATATGCTCGCAGTACTGCTTTCCCGAAAACTGCCGTTTGGAACAAATGACTTTATCCTGATGCTGAATGTCGGGGTATTTGCGATCGTTTCAACAGTATTCGGCCTGCAGGGAGCCATCCTTTCAGCCATTGCTTATTTCATTGCTGCAAAAGTCATACATATCGTAGAAGAAGGTCTGAGTGGATCGAAAACCTTCCAAATCATCACGACGGAACCGGAACTCATGGTCGAAACCATCCGTGATCGGTTAGGCCGCAGTGCCACTTACAAAGAAGCATACGGTGGTTATTCACATGAGAAATTCAAAGAAATCACCTGCGTCATCAACCGCCTCGAAGAAACAAAACTAAAAGAAATCATCAACGAAATCGATCCGGAATCGTTTGTCACCGTATATGAAGTGGCAGAAGTGAAGGGCGGGAATTTCAAGAAGAGGGATATTCATTGATTCTTTTTCCCGGCAACCCAGGTTCTGTTGGGAATCTCCTTCAGAATGAGACTTATCCATATCAGGGAAGTCTTTTTTTATGAAAATTGTCTTGAGAAGATAAGTTATTATTGAAATAATTGGTAGATAGTTGTGTGACCATTCGGCCATAACCAATAAAGAGGAGGGGAAATAAGTGAGGCTTTTAAGAAAAGTGAATCTAGTCCTTGCACTATTAGGCATCGGGCTCGGCTTCACGCATTTTTTTATTAAAGGAGTCCAGGTTCCTTTGTATGTTTCTTTCGCCTATTTATCTATCATATTTTTACTATGGGGGATACAACAAGTAAAGGACAAACAACTGAAGTCAGGTTATTTTTATATCGTTGTTGCAGTTTTTATGTCTATGAGTCTTATATGGTGATAAATCCCCTGCTTCTGAGGATGGGGTTGAGGAGTGTATCAAATGGATAGGAATAAGCTAAGAATCTTCACTACCATCTCATTTTCTATAGCGATCGTCACGATTGTTGTTATCCCTGTCACGATTTATGCATCTGGACCAAATGATATGGGGACAATTGCATTTCTCCTTTCCGTGGCTGGCATCCCATTGAGTATCGTTTCCATGTTCAGCAAAGAAAATATAGTGAAAAGAATAGTTGCTTTGATTGTCAATCTGATGCCATTAAGCTTGTTTGCTTATGCTTTTGTTTTGGAATTAGCTGATGAGTTTCTTCGGTCGGCCCCATAGGCGGGTGAATCACAAAACTTCAGCAAAAATGACTGCTGTTAAAAACGGCTATTCGAAAAACACCTTTGAATAACGCACAGTCCCATGCACTTTTTCAAGAGCGCCATCGACTAATTCCAAAGCCATGAACACATCATCCAGAACCTCGAATGGAGCTTTGATATTCCACCGTGAAGCCCGTTCGAATCCAAATTTCGGATAATAATCTTTGTGCCCCAGTACGATGATGGAGCAATATCCAAGTTCCCGTGCCTTCTCAATGGCTGCCCGGATCAGTGTACTTCCGATTCCTTTATTTTGATAACCCGGCAAAACAGAAACAGGAGCGAGTGCAAGAGACTCTGTGGTACTTGCATCGTTTTCTATTTGTATCCTCGTCAGCATGATATGACCGACTATTTCCTTACCCTTATTAACAGCAACAAGTGACAGCTCCGGTATGAACGCATCTGAAGTCCTGAGCCGGTTGACGAGGAAGTGCTCCTTTTGATCGCTGTATTCTGCATGTTTAAAAGCCTTCTCAACAATCTTTTCAGTAGTCGCGTAGTCTTCAGCCCCTTCTTTTCTGATTAAAATGGACATGTAATCGTCCCCCCTTTCGCGCATATTTTTAACTTTGGATGTAAGTCGTAACAATAAAACCAGGGTCTTTGATGATAGTGTGCACAATCCCTGCTGTTTGTCTATGGGTGGTCTCGCAAAGAAAGGGTTGGTTTTTGGGGCTTGACTGCAGCTTGTTCAATAGATACAGAGAGCGATCAATAGAGTTCTCGTCTCCCCTCGTATGAATGCGTTCTATCAGTGTTTCTTCGGTCGCCTTCAAAACGATATATTTCATAGTAACCTGCAAATCTGATAGCTGCTTACAAAACCAGTCAAATTCCTCTTCAACCACAAAGTCAATGACCACATTGAAGCCCTTCAGGATGAAACCTCTTGTTAGTGCCAGGATATGCTCCCAAGTGAGACTCAAGCGTTCCTCCCAGGATGCTCCTGCACCGTAACCAAACATATCAAGAATAGTGTCCCCTTCAATTAGTACACAATTATTCACATTCTGTGCGAGCTTTTTTGATGTGGTTGATTTTCCAACCCCTATTGGGCCGGAAATGAGGTAAATTAATCGGTCTGACACGTGGGTACATCCTTTCCGAATCATCAGTTCTTTTGAAAAAATCATATCATAATCCCCATATTTTGTATTGAGTGTAAAAAACATCATAGTAGTTTAGTCTCAACTAGAAAGGGGTATAAAGTATCGAATTCCCTCTATTTGTAAAAAAAGATCATCATCCAGTCATGATTTTGTTTACAATGATTTAGTAGGTACATAGTTATGAAGAATGATAATGGAGGAAACGCTTTGAAAAAATTAATGACTTTGATATGCTCTGCAGCGATTATTCTGGCAGGCTGCGGTTCTGAAGACAAAAAAGAAACAGGTGAAAAAGCTGATGCATCCCCAAAACAAGAAGTGAAAAAGGAAGAACCAACTGAACAGTGGTGGAATGAAGAACTGGAATATTATAAAAAACCAGACACAGGCAGGGAACTGACGGAGATTGAGAATCAACTGATGAGAAAGCCGGGTCCTTTAAGCGGAGACCAATATGATGTACAAAAAGCGAAGAAAAAGCTTGATGAACTGCCGAAAGATGCAAACAAGGATGAAATTGAACGGGCAATCTTGTCCTTGATCCATGAGGATTATCATGAGGAGACGAAAACGTTTATTAAATTCGATCCTTCAGTGAATGTCAATGTCAACCGTCCTGACGAGAAGTCAGAAGAGCCGGCAGCTAAAAAATCGCATTTCGCTATTTTATTGGATGCAAGCGGCAGTATGAATGCTAAGAACCAAAATGGTACCCGGATGGATGAAGCAAAGGATGCCATCAACAGTTTTATTGAGACCCTCCCCGGAAACAGTACGTTATCAATCAGGGTTTATGGCCATAAGGGCTCAAGTGCCGATAAGGACAAAGAATTATCCTGCGGGAACACGGAAAGAATTTATGAAGGCGTGGCGGATTCAGCTAAGGTGACAGTGGCATTGGATAAACTGCAAGCCAAAGGATGGACGCCAATCGGAAAAGCTCTTTCTGAAACCAAAAATGACATTCCGGAAGATGCGGCTGCATCTATTGTTTATGTCGTAAGTGATGGTATTGAAACATGCGGCAGCGACCCTGTGGCAGAAGCGAAAAAACTAGCAGACGAAGGAATCCAGCCGATTATTAACATCATAGGTTTCCAGGTTGATAACGAAGCCCAGACCCTTCTGAAGAAAGTGGCCGAGGCTGGGAATGGAGAATTTTCCTATGTCAATTCAAAGCAGGAATTAGAAAAATATTGGGAAGAAGAATATCAGCGGATGATGGATGCGTGGGACGAATGGAAAGCAGAAGGAATGAAGCAAGCAGATGAAAAAAGTGAGGAATTGATGAATCTGGCAACCGAAACCGGTAATTCCATTATGGATAAATCTGAACTCGAATTTAAACGGGCGGAAGAGTTGATCGCCTATCTTGAGGAAGAACGGAAGTTGGAGAATGCCGGGGATGTGTGGAGTCGCTTCTATGATCGCCAGACTGATATTTGGCAATACGGCTATCACACTTCCACCGACAATTGGCAGGATTCATACCACAACGGGAATGATGTCTGGCGGGAGTTCTACAATGAAGGGAATGCGAAATGGACCGAGTATTACCATAAAACTTATTGAAGCTGAGCCAGGGGGAAAGGTACATTGGCTCGTTTCTCCTGGAGAAGCAATGATGCTTGCAAATTTATCAATTCATTACATGCTTCTAAAAACTTCTAAGTTGTGGCATAATAAGGAAAATAACAAGAACAAATGCAATGATAAGGAAAGTAATTCAACATCATTTTCTTCCAGAGAGCTTCGGGAGCTGAAAAGAAGCAGAAAATCGTTGAGTGAAAATGGCCTTTGAGCTGCGGCATCGACTTCCCATTAGGAATAGATGTTGACGAGATTTGACACTCGTTACAAATGTCAAAGTATAGGGAGTCCCATCTCTCCGTACTTAGTGAGGCTGATCATGTGAGGGATCGGCGAATCAAGGTGGTAACACGAGATAACCCTCGTCCTTAGGCAACTATGTTTGTCTTGGGGCGGGGTTTTTTATTTTTAAAGGAGGAAGAAAGATGACGATATTTATTGGAGGGGCATGGCCTTATGCGAATGGTTCACTGCATTTGGGACATATCGCTGCCTTATTGCCAGGAGATATTCTGGCCAGATACTACAGACAAAAAGGAGAACGGGTCCTTTATGTGTCCGGCAGCGACTGTAACGGAACACCGATTTCAATAAGGGCAAATCAGGAGCATACCACCACCGAGGAGATTGCTGACCGTTATCATCAGGAATTCGAAGAGTGCTTTACGAAACTGGGCTTTACCTATGACCTTTATACCCGCACAGATGCATACCATCATCACAAGTCTGTGCAGGAGATTTTCCTGAAGCTCCTGGAAAATGGTTACCTTTATAAGAAGACGATCGAGCAGGCATACTGCGAAACCGATCAACAATTTTTACCCGATCGCTTTGTCGAAGGGACCTGCCCAAACTGTGGGGCAAAAGCAAGAGGTGATCAGTGCGATTTTTGTTCTGCCATCCTCGATCCACTTGAATTAATCGGCAAGCGCTGCAAAATCTGTGGAAATCAGCCTTCCATAAAAGAGACAGAGCATTATTATTTTGCGTTCAGCAGATTCCAGAAAAGGTTACAAGGATTTTTGGAGTCAGCACAAAAAAAGAATAGGTGGCGGGAAAATGCCGTCTCTTTAACCAACAGATATTTAAAAGAAGGGGTGCCGGACCGGGCGGTGACACGTGACCTGCCAAACGGAGTCCAGGTTCCCATTGCCGGTTTTGAAAACAAGAAAATATATGTGTGGATCGAAGCGGTATCGGGGTATTTAACGGCAAGTATGGAATGGGCAAAACATGCAAATGAAAAAATAGAAGACTGGTTGAATGAGGAAACCATCTCCTATTATATTCACGGGAAGGATAACATCCCGTTCCATACTGTCATTTGGCCGTCGATCTTAATGGGGCTCAACAATCCTGACCTGCCCACACATATTATCTCAAATGAATATCTGACTTTGGAAAAACGGAAGCTGTCGACCAGTCAAAATTGGGCTGTCTGGGTCCCTGACATTTTAAAGAGATATGACCCGGATTCCATCCGCTATTTCTTAACCATCAATGCACCTGAAAACCGGGATACCGACTTTTCATGGCGTGAGTTTATCTACAGTCACAACAGCGAACTGCTCGGTGCCTACGGAAATTTTGTCAATCGTACATTGAAGTTCATCCAGAAATCGTATGACGGTATCGTACCTAAAGGACAAATTGATAGAGAAATTAAAATGAAGATTCGTCAGCTCTACAAAGAGGTGGGAGCTTTAATTGAAGATGCACAATTAAAAAATTCTCTGGAAACCGTGTTTGAGTTTATTCGCTATGCCAACAAATATTTCGATCAGCAAAAACCATGGATACAGATTCATGAGGATAAGCCTTCGTGCGACGATACGATGACCAATTGCATGTACATTATTTCTAACCTTGCCGCGCTCCTGCAGCCTTTTCTCCCTTTTTCGAGCGAGAAAGTGAAAGACATGCTGGGACTGGGTGAGTTTAGGTGGTCGGAATTCGAGCCAGGGGTAAAGACTCTTAAAGACATAAAGCCGCTTTTTGAGAGGATTGATGTCGGGAAGATTGAAGAGGAGTTAAGCAGGTTGAATGAGGGTGTTTCAAGATAGTAAGCGTCATTTTAATGGAAGAAAGCTCGATAAAGTTAGAATCGGGATTTTTATTTTTACAAAAACATTGTAGGATAAGGTTATTTTTGGAATAATTAGAATTAAATGAACTATTTGTGATGAATAAAATTAGTTTAAATAAAGTCAGAATCGAGGAATACCCATGTTTTTTCTCCAAATGTCAGGTTTCCCTGGCTCTGGCAAGTCTACCCTGGCACTAGAAATCGCCAACAGTACAGGAGCAATCGTAATTGATCACGATGTAACAAAGACTGCATTGCTGGAGACGCCAGAGGGTGAGGGGATGGACGGAAAGACCTCCGGGAGCATTTCATATCATATCGACTGGTCTATCATCGAATCAATATTGTCCCAGGGTCGAAGCGTTATTTTTGACAGTCCTTGTCTGTACGAAGAGATAATTAAAAAAGGAACGGACCTGGCAAGGAAGTACCGTGCTTCATATAAGTATGTTGAATGTTATCTCGATGATTTTAATGTAATCAACCAGCGACTGAGTAACAGAGAAAGAAAGATTAGTCAGATAAAAGAGGTAAAATCTTTTGAGGGATTCAAGAAGACTCTTGAAAACAGCAAAAAGCCAGATGGCCATCGGTATTTGGTGGTGGATACGAGTAAGGGTTTGGATACATATATCCATGGGGTTATGGGGTATTTGAAGGAGTAAAAAGCAATATGAGGTACGAATTATGAACTTACCAAATAAAATAACGGTTGTAAGAATAGCGTTCATCCCCGTTTTTCTGCTCTTTTTATTAGTCCCGTTACCTTTGGGAACATTTTTTATAGGAGGTGGGGGAATATACGTTTCTCATTTTATCGCCGCCCTATTATTTATCCATGCTTCTGTTACAGATGGTTTGGATGGGTATTATGCAAGAAAATATAACTTAATTACCGACTTGGGGAAGTTTCTCGATCCTTTAGCAGATAAGTTATTGATAACGGCAGCCTTGGGGCACTGGTGCAGTTAGGGAACGTGCCCAGCTGGATGGCATTTATTATCATATGCCGTGAATCCGCTGTAACTGGTTTACGCTTAATTGCAGTTAGAGAAGGTAAAGTGATTGCAGCAAGCAACCTGGCAAAATGGAAAACAAGAATTCAAATCATATCTATTTCTGCCTTGCTTCTGCATAATATACCGTTCACTTATATTAATGTACCCTTTGATATCCTTTCCTTATGGGCTGCAATGATCATTACCCTGGTGTCCGGTTGGGATTACTTTGTGAAAAACAAACAATTCCTGAAGATAAATAGTTAGTCGCTAAGAGTTTTTAAAAAGGGGGGAAGTCAATGAATCAACAGAGTATCAGTAAAATAAATCAAATCGGATGGAATCAGTCTGAATACCAAGCCTGGGTCAACCGGCATGGAACCCCGAAGGAATATGAGTATTAAAGGCTGAACCTAAAAAAACAGTCTCTCATTATCTTCACTATATGGGGGATGTAAATGGGAAAAAGATAGTCAACCTGCTCGGTTCGAAGGGGAATAAAGCTGTGTCACTTGCGTTATTGGGTGCGGACGTAACTATAGTAGATATCTCTGAAGGAAATAAACAATATGCCGCCGAACTCGCTGATGCAGCAGGTGTACATATTCACTATTTAGTTTCGGATGTATTAAATATTCCGGATGAGGAACAGCTGCCTGATTATGATTTTGTCCTTTTGGAAGTTGGTGTATTGCATTATTTCACGGATTTGTACCCTCTTTTTGAATTGGTTTATACACTTTTAAAACCGGGGGGAAGATTTGTTTTAAGGGACTTTCACCCCATCGTATCTAAGTTAATCAGTGTGGAAAACAAGCAAGTGGCTGCAGACGGGAACTATTTTAATGACGGCCTTAAAGAAGTTGAAGTGGCATACAGTTTACTGCTTTCCGAGGGTGAACGTGTGAAACTCAAGAAGAATACGATTCGCAGATGGACACTAGGGGAGGTCGTGACAGCCGTTATTCGTGCCGGGTTGACCCTGGAAACTCTGGAAGAAGAAGCTGGGATCAGGTGGGCATTTCCTCACGATTCACCTATAGGGATTGAGGACAGAATCCCAGGGTTATTTACAGTTTTGGCGAAAAAATGATAGCTGGTGGAGGTCAATGTATGAAAGCCGTATTTCTAGACCGTGACGGTAGCATAGGAGGGACCGGCGGCGGGGTTCATCCATTTGAGTTTGAGCTGTATGAATTTGCATTTTGTGCTATAAGGTCACTTAATGAATTGGGAATCAAAGTATTTTTGTTCACCAATCAAACGAGGGTGGGCAGAGGTTATTTTACAGAGGAGGAATTAATAAAAGGATTCGAGTTGATGAAAGACGAATTGAAGGGTCAGTCTGCTTTCATCGATGATATCTTTTATTGTCCCCATCACCCTGAAGTTGGCTGTAAGTGTCAGAAGCCTGGAATCGGATTATTACTTAGAGCAAAAGAAAAGTACAATCTAAGACTTGAGGATTGCTTCGTTGTAGGAGATACCGGAAGTTCGGATATGGCAGCGGCACACGTTGCAGGAGCCACAAAAGTGCTCGTGAAAACAGGCTGGGGTGAAAGTTCACTTACCAAATACCGGGAGAGCTGGGCAGGAATCGAACCGGATTTCATTCCGGAGGATTTGAGGGAAGCGGCGGCTTGGATAGGCGGTGATTTGATGGATGTAAGTGGAAAGGAGGGAGCGGATGATCTATTCACAGGATAGTTCTGATCTAGAATATATCATTCTGGGAAAAGGACCAACCATCCTTGTTTTCGAAATAGGAATAGGCAGTTCTATTTATAATTGGTGGTCCTTTATTCAGGAGCTGAAGAATGACTTTACCGTTGTGGTGTACCATAGGGCTGGTTATGGGAAAAGTAAGGTTTCCTCGAAGCCTAGAGATGTGAAAAATATTGCGATGGAGTTGGACAGCTTAGTAAACCATCTAGAAATTAATGAAAAGTTTGTGTTGGCCGGGCATTCATTTGGTGGCCTTTGCGCGCAGCAGTATGCAAAAATGCACCCTCAAAAATTAAAAGCTGTAATATTAATTGATTCCACCTCTTTTAATTTTCAGAAACTGTATGATTTAAATTTGCCCGTTATGTATTCTCACATCAGCATGGAAAAAATGATAGAAAGTAACATGTTATCTTCAGAGAGAACCAGAGAACAATTAGAAAATGATTTTCACGATGCTATCCAAGAAGCGCGCCGCAATATACCTGAAGAACTAATTGGACAGTTCGTTGACTTTTTTACCAGGCCAGTTTTCTTTAGGACCATTGCTGAAGAATTTCAACATTGGCATAAGGACAGTGAGTTGATTAAAGATTCCGGTCCATTTCCTGAATTGCCCTTAACCGTGATAGCCAGGGACGAGAGGCTGTCTGCCCTCCCTTTCATTGAATACGGAATACCGGAAGAAGAAGCAACTCTCCACGAAAAAGTATGGAGAGAGCTGCAGATCGGGTTATCACAATTGAATAACATGGGGCAGCTTGTGATTGCGGAAGGTAGCGATCATGAAGTACATAAGGATCGGCCGGATTTGCTTATTAAGTGTTTGCTGCGTTATAAATGAAAGTTTTAGTTAAAAACATAAATACTGGTACTGAAGATAAGTTAAATTGCTCTTAAGCGGATATGATACCAGCTTTTATAAGCAACTATTCTAAAATATCGGTCCGAATAGCTTCTGTATATATAGGATTTCGGTTGATATGAGGGGTATTATTGGCTCTTGGAAATGTATATTATCAAAAGCGGCCAAGTTATTATCAAAAATCTAGATATATTATCAAAAACCATCCGTTTATTATCAAAAAAAGAAATATATTATCAAATCTCCCAGTGAAGCGCTCTTAATACCCTGGTGTGTATGTGAGTGCTTGATTCTTTGAAGCCAGCAAAAAAATACTGACAAAAAATTTTTTGTATCCGATAGCATTGAAAAAAAGGAGGGACTTATGTTGAATAGACCGGAAGTAATCGTAAATGTGTTCTCCTCAATTGACGGAAAGCTGACAACAGCTCCGGGGAATAATGTCATGGAATGGACAGCTGCAGGAATCGACGGCGGGGCGAATGAAATCACTCACCGGCTGTATGATCAGCTGGAGTGTGACGGGTTGGTGTCAGGCAGTGAAAGTCTGATTGTCTGGGGAAAAGATTGGGTGGAACTCGATCAGCCAATCTATGAACCTCAAAAATCCAAGGCGTACATTGTATTTGATGGGAAAGGGCGCATTGACTGGTACCAAACAGAGGGATTATTGGTCGTGACGAAAGAAGACGTGTCAGATTCATACATTCAGCAGTTGAACGAGAAAGGAATCCAATACATCACGGCAGGCAGAGGAGAGTACATTGATCTGACTTTGGCCCTTCACAAATTATATGAATTGGGCTTCAGGAGACTGGGACTGAGCGGAGGCGGTATGATGAATGGAGCATTTCTGAGGCAGGGGCTCGTTGATGAAATCAGTTTGGTGATGGCACCTTTAGAGGTAGGGGGTAATTCCACCCCGTCACTGTTTGATTCTGAGAATTTAAAAGGACTGGACGGTGCGGCAACACTGAAGTTGAAAGATCTGCAGCGTGTCGGGAATGGTTCGGTTTGGCTCCGTTATCAGGTAAAGAGGTAAGGACTCAGGAATCGAAGTTAATTAAAAAAGGAGCGATAGACATGATCAATTATGATGGACGGTCATTTGTATCAACAGAAAATACGGCTAACGGTGAAGTTTCGTCAAAAACAACTTTTGAATACAAGCAGGACGGTAATATCCTTTCTGCGGCCTATAGCGGGGGAGAAATAAAGAAAGGTACGCTGATTGGGATTGTGAAAGAAGATGGTTCCTTAACCTTCCGATACAACCATGTAAACGTCCATAATGAAATCCGCGGAGGCCAGTGCACTTCCACTCCTGAAATTCTGCATGATGGCAGGATCAGGCTCCATGAAAACTGGAAATGGCTCGATCGTGACCAGAGTGAAGGAGAATCGATTGTGGAGGAAGTTAAATAATAACGGATTCTTGAGAGGATAGAGATGAATGAGCGAAATTGGGAACTATGAGTTGAAGCCAATCGCCAGCCTGCTTGATTTTGATTTACATAGTTTGATAGAGCAAAGCAAAGAAGATGGGTTTCGGTTCGTAGAAAGATTAGTCAATGATTATAAAAATGGAAGCAATACGTTTAACCGTGAAGGAGAAGTTCTCATTGGCGTGTTCAACGAAGAAGGAATCCTTGTTGCGATCGGCGGTTTGAATATAGATCCATTTTCCAAAGATAACAATATCGGCAGATTGAGAAGGTTTTATGTCAGCAAAGAGGTCAGGAGAAACGGTATAGGAAGCCTGCTGGTGAATAGAATCATAGAAGAGGCAAAAAGATACTATGAAATAGTGGTGATTCATACAGACACAGAACAGGGTGATCGGTTTTACCGGGCGGTTGGATTTTCGAAGGGAGATCTTTATCCGGGGTCGAGTCATTATTTAGTGCTTAATAAATGAATGTGAGTTTTATAGAGCTTATCCAAAGGAGGATAAGATCTTTTTTGTTTAAATATTCCAAATTAAAGGAGATAGATGTTTAAAAGAAGAACTAAACAAGTATAAGGAGAGATGCAAATTGAAATATAAAAAAATCAAACAACAATTCAGATTGGTCGGCATGAAGAATAATGGAGCATTTGCTGACTTTGACACGGAGGTTCCAAAAGCAGCCCAGCAATTTATAGCGAAGGCAGCGGACTATAAACACCTGGTCGGTACTGAAATTGCAGTCTTTGAATCAAAAAAGGATGAACAACATCTGACTGGACAGTATTATGTGGGGCTGATTGTCGACGAAGCGCCAAATGATGTACCAGATGGGATGGATGTAATCGAACTGAACGAGGAGTACGTGACTGCGAGGGGGAGCATAAACCAAATCGGCAGCCTGCATAACGGTTTGGTAAAGTGGGCGGCGGAGCAGGGATTCAGGCGGAATCCTGAAGCTTATATTGTGGAGACATATCACCCGGTGGGAAACGGTGACGAAGAGGTAGAAGTATATTTGCCGGTTTATACCTAATCACATTATTGAAAGGAGAACGAAGAGATGGAAAATGTAAAATCGTTAAGTCTGGATGGAGTAAAGACAATGGAGGAGAAGAAATTAGTAGGATTCAGGGGAGTCGGCGGTGATATAGCAGATTTCCAGGAAGAGATACCGAAAGCTTCAATGGAGCTTGCTAAACGTAAAAATGAAATTAAACACCTGGTCGAACCGGTTAAACTGATCGGGGCTTTCAAAGCTTCGGAGACGTCAGAGGATGATGACGGGTACTGGTCCTGTTTCGAGGTCCATGATTTCGAAGACATCCCCGAAGGCATGGTCACGCTGACAGTCCCTGCCCAGAAATATGCCGTACTGAATTTCACTGGCCGTGCTTCAGAAATTTACCGAGTATATGATCATCTGCATCTATGGATCGATGAGAATGGCCATAAGAGGACCCCTGATAAATGGACCCTGGAAATCTATTCTAAATGGTCGGAGAATGAAGATATCGTGGACCTGTGTGACCCGATTCTCTAACTGAATGGCTTACCCCTGCCCGGTCGATCAGGACTGGGTTCTTTTTATGAAAAAATTCAGATTTATCCCTATATCATTATGAGGTATCTGCTGGTAAAATTAGGTTTATGAAACTTATGGAATATTAATATTGTAAAGTGCCCTGGATAGTGTGCTTTGAAGTAAGGTGATTTAACTCCGTCTAGACGGGGGCAAGGTACCTGTCCCCATGGCCCAATTCTTTAAGAAGGAGGAAGAAATGAACAAGGTTTTTTTCTTTTTGGTTGTCTCTTTATCTTTTCTAGTTCCAGGTTGTTCGAGTGACGAATCCAATGAAAAGCAGGTTATAGAAATACAAGAATACGCTGATCTGGATGGAGGGGAATACAGGGAGCTCGAAAATATAACGGAAACAGATCAAGTTCAACAAGTCAAAAAGATCGTTCGTGATGCGAAATGGGAAGAGACGCTTGTCAATATGGGAAGACCGGCTGATTATCGGTTCACCTTTCAATTTGAGAATGCTGACATTGAAGCGAAACCCGTCCTGCATGAGCTTTGGATAAGTGCATCTTCGGAAAAAGCCGAAATGATCAGAGGCGATATAGAATACAGCCGACTAAATGAAAAGGATACTGCAGCCTTAATTGAAGTATTAACCGGAAATTAGTCAACCAATAAAAGTTGAATAGAGAATGGGGCATGGGGACCTCCCCCCCCTGACCCGCTTGGAGGTGTTGTGATGCTGGATGTTAAGACTGATCGCAGGTTTAAGGTGATTGAACCTGTCAATAAGGGCTGGTCGAGTGATAAGAAGTATTATGTGGAGACGGTCACGGGTGAGAGGCTGCTTCTAAGGACGGCGGACCGCCCCCAATATGAAATGAAGAAAAGTGAGTTTGAAGCGATGAAGCAGCTGGCGGAAATGGGGATATCGATGTCTAACCCGCTTGAGTTTGGCTTATGCGACGAAGGGGATAGTGTCTACACGCTCTTTTCTTGGTGCGACGGTGAAGATGCCGCAGAGGTTTTGCCAAAGCTGACCGATACAGAACAGTATGAGCTGGGGCTGAAATCAGGGCGGTATCTCCGTCAGATTCACTCGATCCCTGCACCGGCGGATGAAGAGAGTTGGGAAATGAAGTTTAACCGCAAAGTGGACAGCAAAATCAAACAGTATAATGAATGCCCGATTAAAATTGACGGCGGTGACCAAATTATTGCATATATAGAAGCGAACAGGCATCTCCTCGTCGGTCGTCCGCAATCGTTTCATCACGGAGACTATCACGTTGGAAATATGGTCATTTCTGAAGAAAAGGAACTGTCTATCATCGATTTCAACCGTCATGACTTTGGTGATCCGTGGGAAGAGTTCAATCGGATCGTGTGGAGTGCTTCTGCGAGTCCGCATTTTGCCACCGGACAGGTCAACGGATACTTTGGCGGCAGACCGCCCGAGGAGTTCTTCAAGCTCATGACTTTTTACATAAGCAGCAATATGCTGTCGTCAATCTCTTGGGCGATCGTTTTTGGAGAAAAAGAGGTCGAGGTCATGAAGGAGCAGGCAAATGAAGTCATGGAATGGTTCGACGGTATGAACAATCCTGTGCCGACCTGGTATTTGGAAGACTTCTACGTTCAGTACATAAATCAAATTCCATACAAATTAAAATCTCCCTTCGACTTTTCATTCATAAAGCAGTACGGGGAAGTCTTCAAAGTGTATGACGATCAGGATTCCGGCAATATCTGCTTTGGGGTGAAGAATGGGGACGACAGGTATTTTATAAAATTTGCCGGTGCCCCGACAGCCAGGTACCAGGGTAAACCTGAGGATGCCATCGCTGAGCTGAAAGCTGCCGTTCACGTTTATGAGGACCTCGCTCACCCTTATCTGGTCCGGCTGATCCGGTCGGAGGAAGCCGGCGGAGGGTTTGCAGCCATTTTTGAATGGACAGACGGTGAATGCATGGGAAGAATGTATCCCCTTTCCAGGGAGAAGTTCATGAGGATGCCTGATAAAACCAGGCTCGGTGTGTTCAGTGATATTATCGATTTTCACATACACGTTATTAAGAAGGGCTACGTGGCCATCGATTTTTATGACGGCAGTATCCTGTTTGATTTTAAAAAAGAAAAGACCTTCATATGCGATATTGACCTCTACACAAAGTGTCCCTATATGAATGAAATGGGGAGGATGTGGGGCTCGTCACGATTCATGTCCCCGGAGGAATTCGAGCTTGGAGCGCAAATAGACGAAATCACCAATGTCTACCTCATGGGAGCCACAGCTTTCGCCCTGTTCGGCGGCGAAACAGACCGATCCCGCGACAAATGGAGACTGAGCGGAGAACTCTACAATACAGCCGCCAAAGCAGTCAGCGATGATCGGACCAGCCGTCACCAAACACTGGCGCAATTCAAGGAAGTGTGGGTCAGGGGGACAGGTAAGTTGACTCAGTAAAGTATTACAACTATAGGCATTAATGCAAAAGAGGAAGGCGATCGACGTGAAAAAATCAGTAATAGTTGTATCGATTGTTGCAGCTGCCATGTTTCTCGCAGCTTGTCAGCAAGACCGATCAGAAAAGATGGTCTTGCTGGATGAGAAAATCTCCGCAGTAGACATATCGGAGTCGAAAGGGCTGGGAGGGATGAATGAGGAAGTCCTGATGTCATTCACGGACAAGGACTCCCTTTCCATATTCAAAACAGCCATCACGACTGCTCGCAAGCAACCAGGGAAAGTGGATCTGACGGAACCTGATTATGACGTCATGGTGCAGTACGAATCCGAAGAGGGGCAGCTGCCGACACACGGTATCCATTTATGGCTTGGTGATGAAGGAGATGCGAGCACCTTCGTGTATATCGGGGATGAAACAGTTTATCACGTACCACCGGAAATCACCAAACAGTTGAGGGGATTGATTGTTTCAGAAGGGTAAAGCCGGTGTACTGATTGGATGCGGAAGCTATGATGTGTTCAGATGAGATTTTTCGACAAGTTGCATGTATTTTGAAAAAAGTGGTTCGTAAATTTGATATTTGGAATGTAAACGGCGGATTTGGTTCGTAAATAGTAAAAAGGGATTGGAAATTTGAAAAATTGGATCGAAAGTGACCGATGAGTACGGCCCGGCACTGGTAACAGTCTAACAGAACCATATATTTAACAGTAAATAACTATTTCACTAACTTTTTTTACAGGTAATCTATAAAAATTAAGAATTATTTTATGAAACTTCATGCTGAATTGGCTTATGCCGGGGCACCTACACTGTCCCGTGGGTTATACCGGGGCAGATCAACTTGCCAATGGATTTATTATAGGGGTGATGACAGATGAAGCTGGCTGAAGCACTAATTCTACGCGCTGATTATCAGAAGCGGGTGGAGCAGGTAAGGAAGCGTTTGATTCAAAATGCCATCGTTCAGGAGGGGGATCTGCCGAATGAGGAGCCGAGGGAACTGCAAAAAGAGTTGACGGATCTTTTACGGAATTTGAAAGCATTGATTCAAGGAATCAATAAATCGAATCTCCTCACTGCCTTTGATAAAGGGCAGACACTTGCAGATGCGTTGACGGCGAGGGATCTATTGGGTCAGGAAAGAAAGATCTACAGCGATCTCCTGGAGCACGCAAACGTGCGGCACGACCGCTATTCAAGGACGGAAATAAAGAACGTGACTATCATAGACGTCAAGGAAACACAAAAGCTTGTCGATGAATTATCAAAAAAATATCGATTGATAGATATAAAGATTCAGGAGCTCAATTGGATGACGGATTTAATAGAGAAGTAGGGTCAGTTGGTAGCGGAATGATCAGGCGAATACCAAACCGTGCAGCTGGTGAATGTTGCAATCATGGCAAGGGTTCCGGAGTGACCCTTGAGGTTCAAGTCCCCATCTCACAACTCATACCCAGTAATGTAAC
Source organism: Rossellomorea oryzaecorticis (assembly GCF_045897515.1). Classification (NCBI taxonomy): domain Bacteria; kingdom Bacillati; phylum Bacillota; class Bacilli; order Caryophanales; family Bacillaceae; genus Rossellomorea; species Rossellomorea oryzaecorticis. Next base: position 36,157 of record NZ_JBJOSA010000013.1, read on the forward strand.
ACCAGTACAAATGAATGTAACACTTGACTACCAGGTATTGATTTTCATTTCGTGAGGGCGGATAGGGGAAATTATACAATGGTCCTAATCCCGGCACACGCCGGCGGCAAGGGCCGATTTTTATGATAAAATTAGTAGAGTTCCTTAAAACTGACACCTTAGAGGACTTCGTGATAATACTAACATAGATAAATCAGGGGAATCAGTAATGGCGATTGTCAGTTTTTTGCTTATCGGATGGATCCTAGGCTGATTCAAATTTGATGAATTATTCATCCAGGCAATCAAGGAACTGTTCTCAAAAGAAATTACGAAAGCAAGCTATTACTTTGTATTTTTCTGTATAGGGGCACTTGGTGATATTGTCTTGTTCTTTAAAGGAATTTATTTCTTCTTTTCATAAAAATAGGGATGAATGCTTCCATATGGTGACGAAACTAAGGGAGGTAACTATAAAATACGAAAGTGGCATACAGGGACAACTGGATACGCAGCAGCCGATAACATTTTTGCAGAGATAAAACATCGGAGGATCAGCGGGTCAGGGGAGAGCTCCTAAAGTGAGCCGCGGTACCTGTCCCCGCGGCTCAAAATCAGGAAGGAGGCAGAGGATTATGGAATTAGTAGATCAGCTGTTATGTGAAAAGAGAACGTATAATAAGAAGTTTCATTCACATAAGCACGGATTTGGGCAGTTTCTTTTTCCGCTTGTAGGGTCGCTGGATATCCAGACAAAGCGGCAGGAGCTGAAGCTTACGCCTGATCACTGTTTTTATCTGCCTCCGTGGTTTGATCATCAGTACCGTTCGGTCGACCGGAATGAGTTCTTGATTCTGGATATCCCGGTGCATTATCTGCCGGGTGAAACGGACAGCATGTATATGACACTGGATGAACAGTGGTCGTCGATTCGCTATTTACTGTTGGAAGAAACGAGTAATACGGAGAACCGAGCATCATTGATGAGCTTGACCCGATATGTGACAAGCAAGCTTCAGCATAGTTATTCTCCTTCCATTGAATATATCCACAATCATTTCAGGGAGCCGATCAGGTTGGAGACACTGGCGGAATTGGAGCATTATCATCCGGCCTATTATTCGGCCTGGTTCAAGAAAAAGACCGGGAGAAACCCGAAAGCCTATATTTCTGAACTCCGCTTGAACGAAGCTGAGCATCTGTTGCTCTCAACTGGATGGACGATGTCGCGGATCAGCGAGGAAGTGGGGTTTGAGAATTCTTCCTCGTTTACCAGGTGGTTTTCAAGGCGAAAAGGGATCTCCCCGCAAGCATTCAGACATCTTTAAAATGGTTAAAAGGATATCAAACTTGGTGAAGAAATTTCAATTGAAATTATCTATTCTGAGTTTAGATATTCTTTTTTTATTGAGGTGATCACATGAAAGGTCCAATATTCATTTTACTCGCAGGCATCCTTTGGGGAACCACGGGGACGGCGCAGGCATTTGCCCCGGAATCGGCCCATCCGATTGCGATCGGTGCGGCGCGCTTGGCTGTCGGCGGTGTATTTTTATTATGTATCGTATTGGCAAAGGGTAAAGTGAACCTTAGGTATTGGCCTGTAAAACAAACCGTTGCGGCTGCCCTGAGCATGGCATTCTATCAGCCTCTCTTTTTCTCGGCGGTCACGCTGACAGGGGTGGCGATCGGAACAGTAGTCGCGATTGGGAGCGCACCAATCCTTTCGGGGATGATCGAATGGCTGGTTTTAAAAAAGCGGCCTTTACTCATTTGGTGGTTTTCTACCTTTCTATCAATATCGGGCTGTCTGCTGCTGTTTCTGAATAACGGATCTGCATCTGCTGATCCTCTTGGAGTACTCCTCGCACTGGGAGCGGGTCTGACGTTCGCCGTCTATACCCTGGTAAGCAGAGAATTAGTTGAGAACCACTCGGCACTGTCAGTGGTCGCCGTCGTGTTCACACTCAGCGCAGTCTGTTTATCCCCGATTCTATTCATCTATGACATGTCCTGGGTGGCGAGCCTGAGAGGAGCAGGAGTGAGTCTTCAACTGGGAATCATGTCGACCGGGATTGCTTATCTTCTGTTTGCCCGGGGGCTCCTCCAGGTAAGCTCCTCCACCGCCGTCACACTAGCGCTGGCAGAACCGATGACAGCCGCATTACTTGGTGTATTCATAGTTGGAGAACACCTAAGTCTGCTCTCATGGCTGGGAATTCTCCTTCTCCTGGCCGGAATCGGAGCGCTTGTCTGGTCAAGCAGACGGAGGGACAAGGTGACAAACACCTTGTCCCGTTCCGCCTCAAACACTTTATGATAGGCTTGGGACAGGTACACTGACCCGCCATTGAAGCGGGCCGCGGTACCTGTCCCCGTGGCTCAAAGAGGCTGGGACAAAAGTGTTTAGATTAAGTGAAACCCGAACTAATTTGCAAAAGATAGGGCAAATTAGTTCGGGTTTTTAATTTGCCGAAGTGCATTTAGAGTTTAGCCCTTTCTAGCGATTGATTGGAGTGCAAGTCGAAGACTCCTGCGGGAAGAGTAGCTTATGTGAGACCTGTCCAGCTCCAGGGCTTAGAGGCACATGTCATAAGTCAAATCGGCCAAGAAGGCAAAGAACGCCTTCATGACCGATTCGCCTTATGCCACCAGCCTCTAAACAAAGCCCTTCCGCTTTTCTTCCCGCAGGCTTGCCGAGGAGGCTTACGGACTACCCGCAGAAAGCGAAGTCTTGCAGGGAAATCATTAGCGGAAAAAAGAACCTATATTGATATTGTTTGTCTTTGTATAGTAGCTCTTTAGTTTTGACTCAACCTCTTCTTTTATCCCTGAAAACTTCCCATCCTGTACATAGATTGTTAATAATTTCGTAATATTTTCCTTTTAAGATGAAATCAACAGCAACGATCAGCAGAGAAAAATTCTAAGGAGGAAGTAAAGATGTTTGAACATAACAATCAGAATGAAGAAATGACACATATAGAAGATAAACCAAAAGAGGTGATCAACGAGGAAAAGCAAAGAAGTGCCCAACAGAAGAAACCTTTAAAAGGTAAGGGCTTCCTGTCTACGGTGAGTGCGGGGATCATCGGATCGATGCTGACTCTGGCAGTCCTGCCGCATACCGATTATTATGAAGACCTCGCACAGCCTAAAGTTGAACAATCAGCAGTGAGTTCAGCGCAAACAGGATCCTCCTCAAATTCAGACATCACTCCGACACAAGTTTCTGCAGGAACAGGCGGGGACGTAGCGAGTATCGTAGAGGACGCATCCCAATCGATTGTAGGCGTTGTGAATTATCAACAGCAGGGCAGCCGCTTTAATGGTGCCGCACAAGATGCTGCCGCAGGGACAGGCTCAGGAGTCCTTTTCAAGAAAGAAGGTAACAATGCTTATATCATTACGAACAATCACGTCATTGAAGGTGCTTCAAAAATTGAAGTATCGCTTTATGACGGTGAGAAAACGGAAGCCGAATTAATCGGTGCTGATCCGCTGACAGACCTGGCCGTGCTGAAAGTTGACGACAAATACGCGGACAACCTCTTGGAAGTCGGTGATTCCAGTGCGCTGCGTGCCGGCGAGCAGGTGATCGCAATCGGGAACCCACTCGGCCTGGATTTATCAAGGACCGTGACCCAGGGGATCGTCAGTGCGGTCGACCGGACGATTTCAGTCGATACATCCGCGGGGGAAACTGAATTAAATGTCATCCAGACAGATGCCGCGATCAATCCAGGGAACAGCGGCGGAGCGCTCTTGAATTCAAAAGGCGAGCTCATTGGAATCAACAGCCTGAAAATTTCCAACTCAGGAGTGGAAGGACTTGGCTTTGCAATTCCGAGTAAAGACTTCATGCCGATCGTGAATGAAATCATCGAAACAGGGAAAGTGGAACGTCCGTATATCGGAATCGGGATGACCAACCTTGCCGAAGTACCTCGCAGCTATCTTCGCGGACTGCCTGATAAAGTGGAATCCGGTGTGGTCGTGGCAAGCATTGATAACACATCAGCTGCAGCCGAAGCCGGGATCAAAGAAGGCGATGTCATTACAGAGCTGAACGGAAAGCCGGTTGAGAATGCGGCCGATTTAAGAAGACAGCTCTACTCTGACTTGAAGGTAGGCGATAAAATCGAGCTGACCGTTTTCCGCGGATCAGAAGAGGAGACAATCAGTCTGACGTTGACGAGTAATGCAATGGTGAATTAATGGAGGGTTTGGAGTGTGGTGCCAGGCACAGATTATGGTGATTGTGCCTGGCACAAAACGGATGATTTGAGCCAGGCACCAAAAACCCGGCGTGTACCTGGTACATGCTGAAACCCAATCCAATACCAACAAAAAGGAGAGCGGATCATTGACTAAAAAGAAATCGATCACATTATGGAGTATTTTAGGATTTGTTGTTATCACAGGCGCACTGCTTGCTGCGTTTGGATTTTCAAAGGAAGAAGTGGTGGCGAAGGTAGGGAAGGAGTCGATCAGTAAGGATGAACTGTACTCGACGCTAGTGGATCAGTATGGAGAGGCTGCTCTTGATACGCTGATCGCCGAGAAGATCGTGGAGCTTGAGGGTGAGAAGAAAAATATTACGATCAAAGACAGTGAGATAGAGAATGAGCTTCAGTCAATCAAAGAATCATACGGGGGCGATGAGGCTTTCGATGAAGCGCTGGCATCCAGCGGGGCCAGTGTTGACGGGCTTAAGAAAAATATCGAGACGTACCTGATGACGGAAAAATTACTGAAGGACAGGGTTTCCATCACAGCTGACCAGATTAAAGAATACTTCGAAGAGAATAAGGATTCGTTCGCGCAGGCTGAGCAGGTGGAAGCGAGTCATATTCTAGTGGAGGATGAGAAGACCGCACAGGAAGTGAAGAAAAAGCTTGATGAAGGCGGCGATTTTGCAGAACTTGCGAAGGAATATTCCACTGATACGTCCAATGCCGAATCGGGCGGGAAGCTAGGATTTTTTGCTAAAGGAGAAATGGTGGAGGAGTTCGAGGACAAGGCATTTGCGATGAAAAAAGGTGAAATCAGTGAACCTGTCAAAACGGAATTCGGATACCATATCATTAAAGTAACGGACAAGAAAGAAGCGAAGGAAGCGGTAATTGACGATCATAAAGAGGAAATTAAGGATACGCTTTTGGATCAGGCAATGCAGACGGAGTACGGTACATGGCTTGAGGAAAAGAAAGAGAAGTACGATATCGACAACCGCTTAAAAAGTTAATCTGCCGGCAATGGTTTATTCATAAATCGGTCATATCTTCTGGAGATAATGAGGATGCACGGGACAGGATTCTGACCTCGTTCAGCATTTAAGCAGATCCTGCGCCGGAGCAGCATAATAGGAGGAAAGAAAATGAAAAAGAAAAAACCATTAACGCATGTATTGACAGGTGCGCTGACTGTCGGGATAATGGGGGCGATTCCAGCCTTCGCTGCTGAGGAAGACACCGGAACTACGAACGATTCGACTGTGGCGGACAAACAGACGGATCTGGAGTTCGGGCGTAGCGACAGAGGACATGGCGGTAAGTTCCGCCTCGATGAAGATCAATTGAAAGAAAAGGCAGAAGATCTGGGAATCGAAAGTACGGACAAGGATTCCAGGGAATTGGCGAAGGAAATCATGAATGCAGAATATGACAAAAGAGCAAAAGAACTTGGAATCGACACGGAAGGGAAAGATCACCGTACAGTGATGGAAGAAATCCGTGGAGCCGAGCTCTCTGAAAAGGCGAAAGAGCTCGGGATTTCAACTGAAGGAAAAGAGCAGGCAGACCTCGCTCGGGAAGTAAGGGAAGCTCTTCTTAAAAAAGAAGCAAAAGAGCTGGGAATTTCGATCGATGGCAAGGAATTGAAGGAAATAGCCATAGATGTGAGAGAAGCAGCTCTCGTAAAGCAGGCCAAGGATCTTGGTATTGAAACACAAGGAAAAGACGAACATGAATTGAGGAAGGAAGTCTTCGAAGCATCTGTTTTAAAAGCAGCGAAAGAACTAGGAATCTCTGCCGATGGTAAATCGACCCGGGAGCTGATGGATGAAATCATGACAGATTATGTGGATGAAGCTGAGAAGTTGGATTTTTTCCCGTTCAATAAGAAAGAGGAATCGTTCTTCAGAATGGGCGGCAAAGGTCACCACGGTCCTGGACATGGGATGGGCTTGCATGAGGGTGGCTCGGCACCATCTGAAGCTCAAGTGAAAGAACCGGCTGCAGACTCAACCAGCGAAACATTATAAGAAAGACATTAACGAAATCCCCGCCAGACCGCGGGGTTTTTGTTCGTTTCAATAGAAGGAATCGGGCAAAACGACTATAATTAAAATAAAGAGGAAAAGAGAGACCGGTTTAAGGAATTGGATTGGACCGACAGGAAAGGAAGATGAGGATGGACGTGCTGGTAGTCGAAGACAATAAAAGTGTCACGTCGATGCTGGAGATGTTTTTTATAAAAGAGGGCATCCGCGGGGAATTTGTCCACGATGGGAATGAAGGGTACAAGCGTTATAAGGAAGGCGATTGGGATGTCATCATCCTCGACTGGATGCTGCCGGGGATGGACGGCGTCACGATTTGCAGGAAAATCAGGGAGGAGGGTTCACAGGTTCCGGTGATCATGCTTACGGCGAAGGACAGCGAATCCGATCAGGTGCTCGGTCTCGAGCTGGGTGCGGATGATTATGTGACCAAGCCCTTTTCCCCGCTTGCGTTGATGGCGAGGATCCGGGCCGTTGCCCGCCGTTATCAGGGAGAGAAGAACAGTGGTGCCCAGGATGTGGCGACGTCAGATTTCAAGATCAGTAAAGAAACCCGTGAGGTTCTGCTAAATGGAGAACCCCTTACGAACCTCACGCCGAAGGAATTCGAACTGCTTTATTATCTATCACGCCATCCGCGTCAGGTATTCTCAAGGGAACAACTCCTCGAACGGGTGTGGGGATATGATTTTTACGGTGATGAACGGACGGTAGATGTACATATCAAGCGCCTCCGCAACAAGATCGGGAGCAAGGAAAAACCGTATCTGCATACGGTCTGGGGCGTAGGCTATAAATTCGATGAGACGGCGGCCGGTGATGAAGGTTAAATTCAGGTACCTGTATCAGCTGCTTCTCAGCCATACAACCGTCCTTATCATCGCTTTCCTTATCCTCGGCACCCTGTTTTCCCATTATGTCGAAAATCTTGTTTATGAAAATAAGGTGGAAGAACTAAGTTCGTATGGGGATAAAATTTTATCGGACCTTGAACGGCCGAGTCCGAGAAGGCCGCTTTACCTGGAGGAATACAGCAATCTGCTTCAGGCGCGGGATATTGATTTGATCACCTTCAACCGAAAAGGGGAGGTATCTTATTCAAGAGGCGGGGTGTACCCGCAGATCGAGCTCTCCAAAGAAGAATGGAATAAGATCGAACGCGGTGAAACCGTCCCGTTGAAAAAAGATTTCGGCCGCTTCAATCAAGCGGTATCGCTTGTGATCATGCCCCGGGTCATTAACGACCAGCTGGTGGGCGGACTCATCCTGATTTCCCCGATCAGCGGCACGAGGGAAATGCTGACTGAAATCAATCAATATCTTTTATATATCGTGCTGCTCGCATTGGCGATTTCAGTGCTGATTTCCCTGCTTTTATCAAAGCTGCATGTGAAAAGAATCCAGCGGATGAGGGAGGCGACGTCCCGTGTGTCATCCGGCAACTACGATGTCCACGTGCCGAGCTCCAGCTTCGATGAAATCGGCGATCTTGCCGCTGACTTCAATGAAATGGTCACAAAATTGAAGCTCTCCAAAGAGGAAATCGATGCGCTTGAAAACAGGAGAAGGCAGTTCATGGCGGATGTGTCGCATGAACTGAGGACACCGCTGACCACGATCCGCGGCGTCATCGAGGGAATCAGGAACGACATGATCCCAGAAGAGCAAAAAGAAAAAAGCTTCGGCCTTGTAAGCCAGGAAACAATGCGGCTGATCAGGCTCGTTAACGAAAACCTGGACTACGAAAAAATCCGCTCCAACCAGATCACGATCACAAAAGTAACCGTCCAGCTGCTCGATGTGTTCGAAGTCATCAAAGATCAGCTCGATTTTCAGGCTGAAGAAAAAGGCAATGAAATTAGGATTCACGCAGATCCCAATGCTAAGGTGCACGCCGACTACGACCGGCTCATCCAGATCCTGATCAATATCACGAAAAATAGCATCCAATTTACAAACGGCGGCACGATCACATTGAACGGCTCGTCTTCGGATCAAGAAACAATGATCGAAATCCACGACACTGGAATCGGCATGGATCCGGAAGAAATCAAATCCATCTGGCGGAGATTCTATAAAGCCGACATCTCCCGGACCAATAACCCATACGGTGAATTCGGTCTCGGCCTGTCAATCGTGAAACAGCTCGTACTCATGCATGAAGGAACCATCGACGTGTTCAGTGAAAAAGGAAACGGAACACGATTCCTCATCCGGCTGCCACTATAGGCGGATCGGGGGGACAGGTACGGTGACCTGTTCAAATTCAAAGGCCCGTCCCACGGTGCGTTAATGCGTTAATACACCGCGGGACGGGCCTCTTTTATACTTCCGGCCGTACCCATAACTTCGCAAAATCCACATAGCCAAAATGCTTGAATTCGATATTCATAATATCGGTCGAGAAAGGAATGTATTTTTTCTCGTAGTAAAGGGGAATCATGATCGATTCCTTAATAAGCATTTTTTCAAGATTCGAGTTCAAGGCCGTCCAATCTTCAAATGGCGTGCGGCGGTACTCTTCCAACCTGCCTTTCCACATTTCATCTTCAGTAAACAGCTGATATAAAGGAGAGAACCCGTTTTTCAAAAAGTGATAAAACGAGAAGTCCTGGTTTGATTCAAAGATTTCCCCGTGAATGAAAAGGTCTACGTCGAGGGTATCAGGCTGCCTGGTCAAGGTGTCGGCAAAGGAAAACCATCGGACATCTGAGGGGATCCCTTCGTTTTCAAAAATATCGATCAGCCATTGTGTCGCCTTGGCGGTATGGTTTGCACAACGGATGATGATTGGTTCTTCAAACTGCGGACGCACAGGCTCTGAAACGAGCAGTTGATGATGATGACTGCCAAGGACACTCATTCCGTTCGGTGTCCAGCGTGGATCACAATCACTGATGGTGCCACGGTGTTTCGCAATGATCCAATGGAGATATTCCCTAACTTCTATTCTTTGAATCTGAGATACCCGGTCTGGGCAAACATTCATGATCACTGCACCGAACCCGGAATCGCTTTCTACTTCTACTGAAGAAGAATGGCGTCCCTCAGAAGGAGAATGATAGATTCCTTTGAAATCCTGAGGGACCTGGACGAACTCGACTACATCGAGGAGCGGCCTCTCCTGGAAATGGCCCTTGAATGCTGCGAGCGTGGTCTTGGTATCCGTATTTTCCTCCAAGGAAAAACATCCGGTCCCAAGGATGCGTCCCTTATTTTCTTTATAAATGCTCCCGCACATCATGGTGAGCATCGGAAGTATATAGCTGCAGCCCCCGGGGTAATGGATATCCACGATAAGAGGGGCCGCCGCCGAGATCATTTCGACCGGTGACCATAGCTCTTTGTAATTAGGGTGTGCCCTGAATCTTTCGAGACAGGCGGTCACATCGCCGGCTGTTAAAATGGATCCATCATGAAACTGGACATCCTTTTTTAAATAGAGTCGCAGTTTAGTGGAGGAAGCATCCCAGCTGTGTGCGATTTCAGGGATGATGTCTCCTTCTTCGGTAATGGACACGAGCCGGTTATACACATTCGCCGCCAGGTGTGCGCTGAGCACGTCAGCCGCCTCGAGCGGATGGATCGAAAAGAAGGGATATCTTTTCGGCACGATCAGCTTGTCTTCCGATGCCTGTACAAATCCGAGTTTTGTTTGAAATTTATTCATTAGCCTCATCTTGCTGTCGGTGGACCAGTCGTACATCAGATACTTGCTGCTCCGTTCGACCGGTTCCTCCTCTATGAACTTTACCACCTTTTCTTCAAAAATCTCCTCAACATCCCGTTTCCATTTAAGCGATGAGACATTTCCGCGGCCCCGTCCTGGAGTGAAAGAGATCCATCCTTCCTCATTCCATTTCTTCAAATAGCGTGTCGTCTGTTTATGACTCAGCTGCAGGGTTTCGGAGATTTCCTCCACCCGGATGCTGCCGGATGGGTAGTACCTCCACAAGGTGAGCAGTTTGTTCTCCATGAGAATTTCCCTCCTTTTTAAAAGGGGACATCATTTTTGAAAGTGTCTATTTTTAAAATATTAAGTCTAGTTTACTATACAGTAAATAGAGGAGGGGAACAACATGAAGTGGAAGGAATTACCTCAAAATATAAGAGTACGGATGATCACATCGTTTTTTAATCGGGCTGTTTCATCAGCCGTCATGCCGTTCATGGCGCTTTTCTTTGCACAGGAAATGAATAAGATCTGGGCAGGGATGTTTCTGATCATCACCGTGGTGATTGGTTTCTTTGTTAATCTTGTGGGCGGTTACATATCCGACCGCTTTCCGAGGAAAAAAGTACTGCTATCGACATCCTGGCTGAATGCTTTCTTTTTTCTCTTAATGACCGTAAGTCTGTTTCCCGTCGATAAAATGATCCTGCTGTTTGCGGGAGCTTACGTCGGGTTCATCATCACAAGCAGCCTTGGCAGGCCTGCAATGCACGCGATCATCATCGATTCGACGACCCCTGAAAACCGTAAAGCGGTATATGCTCTTGATTACTGGCTCGTCAATTTATCAATGGCAATTGGTGCTGCACTCGGCGGTCTCTTGTACTTGAACCATCAGAAAGAACTGTTCATAATGCTCACCTTCACATCCACAACGATTCCAGTTGCGTATGCGATTTGGCTGCAGGATAAGTTCAAGGATCAGCTTCAGAAGAAGCACGACAATGTATTTATCGATCTCATCAACAATTATAGGATCGCTTTCCGTGATTCTGCTTTTGTAAAAGTGGTGGCAGGCTCTACTTTTATTTTTGCAGCGGAATTTTCCCTGAACAGCTACATCGGGATCCGTCTTGCGGAAACATTCAAAGCCGTGAACATCGGGAACTTTGAGCTCGTCGGGGTCAGGATGCTAAGCCTCCTGAACATCGAGAACATGCTGCTCGTTGTATGCTTCACGTTCATCATCAACCGATGCACGGATCGGCTGAATAAAAAGAATGCCCTTCTGATCGGGCTCATCCTGTACGGTATTGGCTATGCGACAGTTACCTCAGCCAACACCTGGTACGTGTTGATTCTATTTAACCTGATTGCAACACTCGGGGAACTGGTTTATTCCCCGATCCGTAACGCCGAGCAGGCAAACATGATCCCGGCAGACAAACGCGGATCCTATTCAGCCTTCTCCAATCTGTCCTTCAGCGGAGCGGACCTCGTCGCAAGATCCACCATCATCATCGGTGCATTCCTCATGCCGACTATGATGAGCGTCTATATCGGATTCATCATCATGCTCGGCACCGTACTCGTCTACAGCGGGTTGTTTGCGCGGGACTGGACAGCGGGCAAGGTGGAAGTGCCGGTGAGTGCGAGCGGGTCGGGGGGACAGATACGGTGATCCGTTCAGTCCCGAGGTGAGGCACGATAAAGAATTCGACAAGTTGCACGTATTCCGATGAAAGTGGAATGCATTTTTAAAACTTTGCTTAAAAAATTCATAAGTGGAACGTATTTATTAGATTTAGATCTGAAATGTTAAAAAGTGGAACGAATAGCTTCCTAGAGCGGTGAATTTCAATGATTTGAAGGCATTTGACCCGGCGTGAAGACTAATTTCTACAGATAGCAGTCACAAATTGCTTAAATATATGAGTAATCTATTAAATTTTTAATTTGAATCTATCATTTTTCATAAAAGTATAAATCTGTGGTCCGCGAACCAACCATAATAAGCCCCAAAACTCACATTCAAACATGAAAGTGGGACAACGAACCTGTCCCTCTGTCCCGAACCATTTCTACAACACGAAATACTATATTATGTAGTACAACTTTAATATGAATGTGAGGAATTAAATAGATGAAAGATGAAAGAGAAGTAAAAGTGGATAATGGTGTTGGGCTTTCTCCGCCCTGGGTTATGTATCATAATGAATTGAAGTATTCAATCGGGCAGGATCCGAATGTGATTGTCGGGCCGCTGATTCCAGTTGGGAGCACATATGTTATCCCTGTGACTGCGATAAGGGAGAAGACGGCAATTGCTCTTGCGACCCTTCTTAAGAATCCGGTTGAGTTTGGTAATATTAGTGTAATGGTAGTGGTGATCAACGGGGATCAGGAAATTGTCAGCTCGCTTCCTTGTCCGCTGAGTGCGTTCGTTGTAGCAGATCTTGTGCAGAACGCACTGTCAGGCAATCCTTATTTTGTCGAAATAGTGGTCAAGCCGCAGTCACCTGGTGGTTCTAATGCCGTCTTTCCGGTGTTCACGCCTGAAGTCATCCAATTCTTTAATGATGATATTTCAAATCTGTGCAATACCTTCACGTCGGTAGCCGCGGATGTATTCGCAGATGTGATGATGGATGCCCTTTGTGATGTGCCGATTTTGTATTCTACCAGCTGTGAAGATTGATTAAATAAAGCCCGGAGACCTTCTTCTCCGGGCTTTTGCATTTAATTACAATCCTTTTTGAGGCAATGTTTCCTTCAATCTCACCGCTGCCATGAGTCCTGCACTCAAAGGCAGTAGAGCAACTAAGCCGATGGCCCAGCCGACGCTCAGCATATCTGTCAGTAACCCGGCGAACAAGGCGCCGAATGCATAACCGCTGTCTCTCCAGAAGCGATAGACGCCCATGGATGATGCCCGCCATTCCGGCCGGGCGACATCACTTATGGATGCCTGCAGGGTCGGATAGACCATGGCGGTTCCAAGCCCCAATAGAATGGCTGCGACCAGCCACAGGCTGTATTGGCCGACGAACAATATCATCCACAGCGACAGGGCTTGGAGCCACATTCCACACACAATCAACCACTTACGGCCGATTTTATCACTGAGAGCTCCGGTGAACAGTTGGAAAAATCCCCATGAGGCAGGATAGATGGCAACAAGCAGTCCGATCTCCGATACACTTAAGCCGACACCCGTAAAGAATATAGGAAAGAGGCCCCATGCCATGCCGTCTTTGAGATTCGTACTCAGTCCGGCAAACGTGATGCTCGATAAGCTTTTGTTCTGATATGTGGTGGTTTTGAAGACTTCTTTAGCTGAAAGAGTCGGTCCATCATGAACCACTGCTTTTGATTGAAGCTTCATATGTCCAGCCGTATCCCTGACGAGTAACGATAGTATGAAACCAATGGCGACGATGACAATTCCCAGATAAAATGGTTCGGGCCGGTTTGAAAAGTTTGTGGCGACGAAACCAGAGACAGCAGCCATTGCCGCAACCCCGCTGTAGCCTGCAAATTCATTCAGTCCGACTGCAGTACCGCGCTGTGTCGGTTTTGACAGGTCGATTTTCATATTGACGGTCATCGACCATGCAAGCCCCTGATTGATCCCGAGGAAGATATTCGCAAGGACAATCATCCACCATGACGTTGCAAAAATAACGAAGAGCGGAACAAATAATCCGAAGCTCCAGCCAATTAGAAGGACTTTCTTTCGGCCAAACCGATCGGCAATCGCGCCTGCAAAATAGTTCACAATCGCTTTTGAAAAACCAAAGCTGATGATGAACGAAAGGGCTGCACTTGCAGAGGCAAGCCCGAATTCATCCTCTCCGATAATTGGAAGGATCGTCCGTTCAAGACCGACCATCGAACCGACAAAGAAGTTCGTTGCCACAAGAAGGATGAAGTTCAGAAGATTCTCCTTCATTCCGATTTTTATTGTACTCACTTTTTTCACCTCCAATTTGGAAAAAACATACAAGAGTTCGAATCCAATTAATGAATAGAGTCAGCCTCTTTCCACTCATGTATACCTTCTTCCATGCGATAGGCTTCAAATCCATTCGCCAACAAGATTTCGACCGCCTGAGTGGCAAAGGCACAATACGGGCCGCGGCAGTAAGCAATGATTTTTTTATCTTTTGGAAGGGAAGAAAGGTGATCTTCAAGTTTCTGTACAGGGATGGATTTTGCTCCATCGATATGTTCATTCATGTATTCATCTTCCGGTCTCACATCAATCAGGACTGCCTCTCCATTTCGTAATTGAGTCATCATCTCTTTCAAATCTACCAGGTGAATCATTTCATTCCTGTCCATATAATCCTTCCGCACATGCGTTATGTCACTGAATTGAATTTCGGCCAAATGCTTTATGGAATGCAGCAGTCCTGCCACATGATCATCAGCCAGGGAATAATAGACATAGTTCTTTTCTTTATGAAAAGTAACCAGCCTGGCTACGAGCAGTGTCTGCAGGTGTTTTGAAGTATTTGCTGTCGACATGTTCGTTTCACCCGAAAGCCTCTCGACTGTCTTCGGCCCTTGAGTCAAATAGTCCACCAGTTCAACACGTTTGGGACTGGAAAGAGCCTTGCTGATCCGGGCAAACTGACTATACACAAAACTTTTGTATTCTCTTGGCCCCAATTCTGACACCCCCAATCTATTCAACTATTTGGTTGAATAGTAAGATTGTATAAAGAAAAACTGACTATGTAAAGAAGGGTGCTCGTCATGAAAAAATCCCGGCCCAAAAGTGCATTCATGCACTGGGACGGGATTGGAAACATCAAATTATCACTCCGGCAAATCCCCCCGGTCAAAACGGCCTTCCCATCCTGGTTCTCGCATTGGAAGGAATCTGTGATCGCGTTCCGGTCTCTTTGATCTTTTTCATAAGGATCGATACGTACAGTGCACCGAATGGTATCACCCGTGAACACCGGCCGCAGGAAATCGAAATTCATCGTCCGGGCCAGGACATTATGATCTTCACCCACCTTAGTGGGAAGTGTGGCTGTCAAAAGTCCTTGGACGACGAGTCTTCCCTGTTCATCAGGAGTCATGTGGTGGATTCCTGCATCTCCTGAAATCGTAGTGAATAATTCCACGTCTTTCATCGTAAAACGGCGTTCGAAAGAATTGGTATCTCCCACTTTCAACGTCATTATTTAGCATCCTTTCTTCTTCTGAAAACTACACTTTCCAGCCTCTTCTCAAGTTCTATTTCATCCCTGAGCGGAATCCCGTCACTCCCGGTCAGCGGGATTTCAGGCTTGATTTCACGGGCGCGGGCGACCGCATTTCGATGAATCTTCACTAAATGAAATCCTCGTTTCTGATAAAACCTCAATGCAAGTAAATTATCATTTGTCGTGACCAGCGTGACCCTCCTACATTTGTGATGGTGTGCGGCACGTTCGACTTCCTGCACAAGGATGGTGCCGATTCCTTTGCCTTCTTCCAGACTGTCCAGGGATATGATCTCACACTCATTGTTACAGATGACATATGTAATAAGCCCGATGATTTGATCTTCAGTATTAAGAATGGCGAATCCGTCCAGCTCTGAGCAATTGTACACTCCGCTTGAAATCACCATCTGCGGGCTTCCCCAGTGAGTGGTGAAGAAATTATTTAACATCTCTTTAGGCAGTTTTTTGGTATTAATAACATTCATCTTAAGACCTCACTTTGTATCTTATAGAGAATATTTTAACATGAATTTCCTTTTTGAAAGTATGAGATGAGAGGGGAGGTTTAAAACAGAAGGGGTGAGGGAAAAGGGTAGGAGTATATAAACGTTATACCCGTTGTTGACATCACTAACTGTAAATATTATAATTACAGTAATAATAAGTTCTCAATCGAAAAAGGGAACTATTTTTTTAAATCTAACTGTAAAAATATTTGTTACATTTAAACTGAACTTGCCATAACTTATATAAGAAACTTTAAAGGAGTGGATAATATGGTCACATTATACGTCACACCGAGCTGTACTTCCTGCCGGAAAGCTAAGGCTTGGTTTGAGGAACATGGAATCGAGTATACGGAGCGGAACATACTGGCTGACCCGCTGACGGTGGATGAAATCAAGGCGATCCTGCGTCTTACTGAAGAAGGGACAGAAGAAATCATCTCGACAAATTCAAAGACATATAAAGAACTGGACGTCGATCTCGATTCACTTCCGCTTAAAGACTTGTACCAGCTGATCATGGACAATCCGAAAATGGTCAAGAGACCGATCATGCTGGATGAAAAACGGATACAGGTTGGCTATAACGACGAAGAAATCCGCAGTTTCCTGCCGAGGAAGCTCCGTACGTTCAACTATCAGGAATTGATGAAAGAAGCAAATTAGGCTGGCCCGGCAGACTTGACTGGCTAATCTGTAGCATATACGATTATCATGCAGATAGGAAGTAGGAGGAAGCCCATGAATAGTGATTTTACTCTGGCCATTCACAGTTTAACGTATCTCGCACTGCAGAATGACCGGATGTCGAAAAGTGATGCGATCGCTGAAAGTGCAGGCGTCCATGCCGTCCGCATCCGGAAGGTCCTGAGTTTACTGAAAAAACACGGGATCATTAAATCGAAAGAGGGGACCGGCGGAGGATTCCTTTTTGCAAAGGAATTCTGCGAAGTGAGCCTTTGGGACATTTACACCCTTACGTCAGAAGGCGCGCTGCAGCCAAAGTGTCCGCAGTCGAATGAAGCGTGTGTCGTCGGAGCGAATATGCACAGGGTGTTGTTCACCATTTTTTTAGGTGCAGAAGAGCATCTTGGCGAGTACCTGAAACAATATACGATAAAAGACATTGTCGATCTGATTTCAAAAGAAAAATGACATGGAAGGGTCGGCCTTTCCTTTAACCTAAATGTAATAAAAATTATTTCAGTTTAAAAAAGTAGGTGGAATATTATGAACAAAATTCTGACAAAAGGCGATTGGATAAAAGCGACTTCCCTGGAAGGGGAATTGATCATCGGTTATATTGTGAATCTGGATCCGCAGGGTACGACCGTAAAAGCGAAAGTCATCACAAGCGACAACAGAGAAATAGAAGGCTCCGTCATTCCGCTGCTCACGAAAGAAGTAAAGAAGCTGCCTGACACCAAAATAGCGAATAAAGAACAAATCCGATTCCTGATTGACCTCGCTCTTTCTACAGGGGATGAAGAGTGGTTCCTCGAGCTCTCAAAGAAATATAATGCAATGAGGGAACTGGTTAAAAATGGTCAATGACAAAGGAAGTGCCTGATACCTGCTGATTTTCCCATGGGTGTCAGGCACTTTTTATGCGGGCTGGGGTCTGGCGGGAGAGTCAAGGCAGCCAGGTGCAGCGGTTCATTCCGCGGTGCCGTGAAGAGCCGGGGGGACAGGTACAGTGGCCAACTCTGGGGCACGCACAGTTTGAAGGTCAAGAAGCCTATCCTATAATAGTTAAGAGAATAATACATAAGAGGTGTGCACACATGAGCTGGAAGGTTAAACGATTTGATGAACTGACAACTAAAGAATTGTACTCAATTTTACAAGAGAGAACACAGGTCTTCGTGGTCGAACAGGAATGTCCGTACCTCGAAGTTGATGGGAAGGACCTTAACTCTTACCATCTTTATAAAGAAGAAAATGGCGAGGTAGCCACCTACGCAAGGCTTCTGCCAAGGGGTGTGTCTTATAAGGAAGCATCCATCGGCAGGGTGTTTGTGAAAAAGGAATATCGCGGGCGGGGGCTGGCAGGCGAACTGATGACCAGGTCATTGAATTTCATCCATGGCGAATTAGGGGAGTCAGAAGTTAAGATTCAGGCGCAGGAGTATTTGAGGGAGTTTTACGGGTCATATGGATTCCGGGTGGTAACCGAGACGTACTTTGATGATGGGATTCCTCATATTGATATGATGTTGCGGAAATGATTGGTATTAGAACGTCAATTTGAATAATTGAGGGATGGGTGCTGAGACGGTTCTCCTGGAATAAAGATTATCCGACAAGTGGAATGTATTTTAGGAAAAGTGGAATGAAAATCTGAAATTTGGAATGTATTTCTGAAATCTGGATTGAGAATCGTAAAAGAGGAATGTATTTTTCAAAAGGGGAATGAAAACTTCGGATGGTGGAAATGAATGGACTAAAAGTGGTATCAGGTTTAGCTGGAATCCTAAAAAACCACCATTTCAACGTAAAATGGATTCAAAACCAATGGAAACCCTCAATTTCATTCCCTTTAACCAAGATTATTGATTCTCAAAGCTGCCTGTCCTTCGTTTCCTTGTAAGGGAATCAAAGGATAGGCTTTTGATATGGGGATAATTGGAACAAATTAGAAAAAATCATTGAACATACCAAGGTTATTTGAAATAATTAGGAGTGAAGTTTCGTGAGCGGCAGCAGGAAATGCTGTACTTGGTGGTGCCCACCCGCCAATCATAGGAAGGTGGAATGAGAGTGGGACTCTTTTTCTTAAAAATAATCTTCTTTTTATTGATCTATTTTCTGCTCTTGTATGCAGCACATCTGGGAATCAGCGGCTGGCTTGGTATGGAAAGAAGGAAGATTTGGTCGAGGGAAAATATTATTAATGAGCATCATGAAAAAGTGGATAGAATACACAAATGGATCCTGATGATTGTCTTATTTTCATGTCCTGTAATAGATGTTTTATATGACTTTGAACAATGGTACCAAAATCCATATACTTATATTCTAGTGATTTTATTATCCGGCTCATTATTAAAAGCTTACATGGAATGGAAATATGTTGAGGATAAACGTGAATATACATATACAATATTCGAGACCAGTTTTAATATCGTTCTGCTAATCCTGTTTTTTACACTGGGAGTCCAATATTTAAATAATTCATTTTAAAAAAGGGTGATGCGATCCGATGAATGTGTTTTTAATACTATTGATCTTATTCCCTGTCATTTCAGTTATTTTGGGGATAGCGGGTTATGCAATCTTCAAGAATATTATTGCTGCCTCAGCAGTTGTTTTCTTTGCATCCATGATTGCATTGTATTTGGTTTTTAACGAAACCTTTTTGATATGGGTGTTTGTGTATACTATTTTGGCTTTAGTTTCAGGTGTATTCGTAAAGGCATTTAATAAAAAAGTGAACTGAATGGAAAGAGCTTATCCGGTGTCAGGAGAAGCTCTTTTTGTATGACTGAAAGCGTAAAAAGACGCTTATGGGGTATAGAATATTATACTTTGCACGAAAGGCGGATTTACCATGGAAGTTTACTCAATTGGCCACTCTACACACACCAAAGAACAATTCCTCAAAATGCTTAAGGCAGCAGACATCGAATACATAGCGGATATCCGTGCATTCCCCGCCAGCCGCAGATACCCTCAGTTTAAAAAGGAGAGCATGTCGGAATGGCTGGAGGAAGCAGGATACGGGTACAGCCATTTTCCGGACCTCGGGGGGAGGAGGCGGTTATCCGGTGTGATCGGAGAAGAGTTGAACACAGGTTGGAACAATCGATCGTTTCATAACTACGCAGATTATTCCCTCACGGATGAATTCAAAGAGGGCCTTTCAAAATTAAAAAACGCAGCATCCGATAAAAAGCTTGCCTACATGTGTTCGGAACGGCATCCGGCGAGGTGCCACCGGCTGCTGATCAGTAATGTCCTGAAAGCGGACGGATGGGATGTTCGGCATATCGTCTTGGACTCAGATGGAGAGGCTTCAATAATCAGTCATGAACTGGGCAAGTGGGGAGCCGTACCGATCATTGAAGAAGATGGGACGGTGGTTTACCCAGAGTTGGAGGGGTAGGTGTCATTTCACCTTAATACATATTTTTTATGCCCCGTTTATTAAGCTTGTTCTATTATTTCGCTCTCTTATATAACATTTTATGGTAAAATAAATGTAAATTGTAAATTTTAAAGATAGAGGTGGCCCACATGGAACAAGCAGAAAAGAGAAATACAGACAGCAAACAAATCGTAAAGAAAAAGGATAATCTCACAGCGTTTAGTGCCTTTGCCGGAGGAGCACTGGGTTGGACGGCAAACACATCACTAAGTATGCTCACTGATGCAGATATGACACCTTTTTATGTGGTCTCGATTTCACTTGGGGTGATGATCGGGCTGCTTTGGGATATCTCCAATAAGATGAACAGAGATTAGCATAATAATTCATTCACTAGGAGATGGCTGAATGTATTCGTTAAAAATAGTAAAACGCGTGGAAGGATCAAGCCGCTAGACATTTTGGGAAATTTCACGCTCATCTGCGCGGGAATTCTTTTCATCATAGGTTTTCTCAATGGCTTCCCTAGGGTTTATTTAAAGTGGATCCTGAAGACTTTGGGTGTGAATCTTATTTCTTCCGGCTGGGAATCTCACTTGTTAAAAGATGATAGAGAAGGCGTCTATGCCTCATTTGGAATGGGAATCATTTCGTTTTTTTATTCTTTAATTTTATAGAGGGAGATGAACTCGCGGAAGCTAGTTTTCCTTAACAGAAAGGATGAATCTGAATGGCGTCTGTTTCAATCATACTTGCAATCTTCCTATTCCTTCTGGGTTACCTCACCCCGGTAAGTACCTTATACACACTTCCGATTTCGCTGCTATTACTCATATTTGGCATCACACGGTTACTAAAAAAAGAAAATGGCCAGGTCCGCCGCTGATAATAGCACTGGAACCTGACCATTTTTATATGTATGTTAGATTGATACCAGGGAAACCCCGACTAGCAGGATGACCAGAAGCACGCCCAAGACGATCACTCTTCTATTGACCATGTTGAAACCTCCCAAGTTGTATGAAATCATCCTCATCTTATCATAGATTCACCGCATTCTGGCTGATGACACACTTTTGAAAACTAGTAATTTCTTACACAGTGAAGTGGTTCATCCGCAGTGGTCAGTCCGATAAATTATACATAATCAACATCCATATTTGTGGTAAAATAAGGATATTACAAAGAATCCTTAACCATACATTCAAAAGGAAGGATCCCTTACATGAAAAAGCCAAAGTCCGTATATTTTATACCTATCATGATTTTATTAATTCTGCTGATTTTGTTCGGCCGTACATTCGGTGTCCTCTTCATCGCAGCAAACATTGTATTCACCTTCCTTATTACTTTCCTATTAAAAAGCTACAAAAAAACAATGAAAAGACCCCGTCTGTATATTGGGCGATCATTAATAGTTGTGTATGGCCTGTTTCTGCTCTCGTTCATCGCGGTCGAGAGCTATCTCATAGTTGAATCTGAGAAATCAAAAGTGATCGATGCATCTGAAGTGGATGTGATGATCATCCTTGGTGCGGGCCTGAAAGGTGAAACTCCATCGAAGACACTGGTTTCAAGGCTCGAAGCGGGAAAGGCGGTCCTCGATGGCAATAAGGAACTCCCTGTGGTCGTTTCAGGCGGCCAGGGCGAGGGAGAGGCGATACCGGAAGCAGAAGCAATGGGACGTTATTTGATGGAAAACGGTATCTCAGGGGACCGTATTATTTATGAAAAAACATCCACCACTACATACGAAAATCTCCGAAACTCTATGGAAGTCCTAAGGCAGCAGGAAATGGAGAATCCAAAAGTCCTCATTGTGACGAGCGATTATCACCTGGTGAGGGCGGAGATGATTGCTGCAGAACTCGGCATTGACACCGTTGGGCATTCTGGTATTTCACCTTTCGTTGTGAGGGTGAATTATTTCATAAGGGAGTATTTTGCCATAGGGAAAATGATGCTGGATAAGGTTCTGACAACCTAAACCGGCGGCTGAATAAGTTGGCTCCTGAGCTGATTTTAAAGAGGGGTATTTTATTGGAAGAGTATATTCGGAATAACCAGGAAATGCTGATCATCATCTATTGCTTCATAATTCTTTGGCTGAACATCGGTTACTTAAGAGAATACAGAAAGATTAAAAGAAGACTAGATGAAATCGCCTCTGCCGATGAACTTGAAATCAATCCTTATTCCATGTCCCTCGATATCATGGTACTGATCTTCAATTTTTTCAGGAGATGGCTGATTTATATCCTGGCAGTGATGATATCCGGAAATCCAGTCGTTCTTATCATTTCGGTTATTCTTTTCATTTTTAGTTTGTATGATTGCTTGTTTAATTACACCATTGAGAAATTGAGGAGATCGAATCTGTTAATGTATCTGGCTGTTGCGGATACGATTTATATAGCCGGGTTTGTTGTATATTTAATCATGAATTAACTGGGAGGAACAAAAATGAAATTGGTATTATTATTCGGTCCACAGGCCGTAGGGAAAATGACGGTTGGACAGGAACTGGAGAAGGCAACGGGATTGAAGCTGTTCCACAATCATATGACCATCGAGTTACTGCAGCCCTTCTTCGGCTTTACCGATGAAATGTGGAGGCTGTCTACATTGATGCGTGAAGAAATCTTTGAGGCTTTTGCAAAAAGTGACCAGGAAGGCATGATCTTCACCTTTATGTGGGCGTTCAATGAGCAGGAGGATTGGGACTGGGTTGAAAAAGTGGAAGCAATCTTCGAATCGAAGGGTGCGGAAGTGTATTTTGTTGAACTTGAATCCGATCTCGAAGTAAGGTTGGAACGAAACAAAACAGAGAACCGCCTACAGCATAAGCCGTCCAAGCGGAATGTAGAAGATTCCGAGAAGCGGCTGCTGGCTTCTTTGGACAGGCTTAGGTTGAATTCGCGTGAAGGGGAAATACATAAAGAGCATTATCTAAAGATTAACAATACCTCGCTGACTCCGGGAGAAACTGCGAAAAAAATTATTGAAGTTTTTAAAGTTTTTAAGTTAACGAAAGCATTTGAGAACTGATGCATAGAAAATAGGGAACTTCTAATCAAAGGAAGTTCCCTGTTTTTATAAAAAACTGTAACCTTTTCTGACGCTCATTCGATTAATACATGAAGACAAAGGGGGGAGAAGCTTGATCGATTTAGATGATCTTGAAGGCAGTATCAGTGAACTTTATAAGGTATATCATTTAGAGGTTTACAAGTTCCTTATTTGTTTTTGTGCAAATCAAATTGATGCCGAGGATTTGACCCAGGAAGTATTCATCCGTGTCCTGAACAACCTATCTTCTTATAACCAGCAATCCTCTATTAAGACCTGGATATTTTCCATCGCAAAACATGCTGCCATAGATCATCATAGGAAGAAAAAGTTTGTCACTTTCTTTAAAGACGGCTTCTTTAAAAATATCGAATCTGAGGCAAAACAACCTGATGAATGGCTGGAAGAGCAGGATATAAAAAGAGTGGTTCATGACGCCATTTCCCGACTGAAACCCCATTTCCGAGCGGTTGTCATACTCAGGGGGATCAATGAATGTTCAATTAAAGAAACATCAGAAATTTTACAGTGCAGCGAATCGAAAGTGAAGGTCAGTTATCACCGGGCTTTAAAAGAGCTGAGGAGGAAATTGAATGTAGAAGGAGAGGAGGCATTACGAAATGCAAAATGATAAAGAAATAGTAGAAGTGATTAAAGAAGCATATCCACTTGAACCGCGGAAATCTTTTGTAACTGAGACACAGCAGACATTGATGAAGTCAGCGAGGAGAATGAACAGGAGAAAGCGTATAAAACACTTATCGCTTGCTGCTTTAGGATTCGCACTTTGTGTCACTGCTTCTTCTTGGTTTTTGTTTTTTGATGGAGGTGCCGAGCTTAATCGTTCATTTTCAACATTTTTTGATAATGAGCCTTCTGCAGGAATAAGTGCCGGGGAACCATATGTTTATATTTATCATACGCATAATCAGGAATCCTTTACTCCAGAAGGATCTTCAGGAGAAGTTATTGAAGAAAAACGTGAGGCAAAGAATATTTCAGTTGTAGGAAACAGGCTCAGTAACCTACTCAATGAAAAAGGAATCAATACGATCCATGAGCAAAAGAATGTCAGTCAAACTCTGGAAGAGCGAGGGTGGACATTCGCTGATTCTTATAAAGTTTCACGGGAATATTTCACTGAGACCCTGGAAGATCATAACAATATTGAACTTGCATTGGATATCCACAGGGATTCCAGAAAGAAAGACGAAACGACGCTTAAATCAGGAAATAAACAATATGCAAGGATTGTCTTTATCGTTTCCAGCTCTAGCAGTCGTTTAGAAGAGAATCTTGAGCTGGCCAAACTCTTTAATGAAAAACTTGAACGGAAAGTTCCGGGTATTTCAAGAGGGGTTTTTGTAAAGTCAAAAGAAAATCTTCAAGAACAAAATACCTATAACCAGGACCTTATTGATCAAGTGTTGTTGGTGAATGTTGGGGGGGTAGAGAATACCCTGGAGGAAGAATACCGGACTGCCAAAGTGCTGGCTGAAGTCATTAAGGAGTATATTGAGAAAAAGTAAGAAGCTTAGACAACGGACCCCGGCAGCAATCCTGGTCCGTTTTTTCTGTTTATTGGTTATGATGAATCCTCTCGTTGTCCTTAAGGGAAGAAAAAAAATAAACTTGCAAGCGATTTCTATTCTATGCTATTTTATATGTAACCGGTTACATGAACCAGGAGTGAAAATGATGCCAACGATAAAAGATGTTGCACGCGAAGCGGGTGTTTCTGTTGCTACGGTTTCACGTGTATTGAATGACACCGGCTATGTCGGTACCGATACGAGGAAGAAAGTGATGAAGGCGATTGCCCAATTGAATTATAGCCCGAATGAAGTGGCACGCTCTCTTTATAAACGGGAATCGAGGCTGATCGGGCTGCTTCTGCCTGACATTACAAACCCATTTTTTCCACAGCTTGCAAGGGGTGTGGAGGACGAACTGAGCCGGTCGGGCTTCCGGCTGCTGCTCGGGAACAGCGATGAGAATACAGAGAAGGAACTTGATTATATCCAGACATTTGTGCAGAACAATGTAGTGGGAATCATTTCAGCTACCAATCACGTTGACTATCAGATTTACAACGAATTGAAGCTGCCGCTTGTCCTCCTTGACCGAACGTCTAAAGAATTCCCTGCCGTATATGCGGATGGAAGGGAAGGCGGGCGTTTGGCCGCGCGAACCCTTATTGATAAGGGGGCAGAGCGGATCACACTTGTAAAAGGGCCGGCTCACGTCAAACCTGCTCAGGACCGATACATAGGTGCGCTTGAGGAATTAAGTCGCACAGACGTCGATTTTTCGGTCTTGTCCACGACCTCCTATTCTTTTGAAGAAGCAAAAGGATGGGCAGAGGAACTATTTGAAAAGTTCCCGAATACGGATGGCGTGATTGCGAGTAATGACATAGTTGGAATTGCGATCCTCCATGAAGCGCTGAAGCTTGGAAAAAGGATCCCTGAAGAGCTGCAGATCATAGGATATGATGATATCCCGCAAAGCAGCTTGTCGTATCCTACGCTGTCTACGATCAGACAGCCGGCATACGAAATGGGGAGGGAGGCTGCTCAGCTTCTTATCAATATCATCAGAAAAGAGAAAGGCATAG
The DNA here is from genome assembly GCF_045897515.1 of Rossellomorea oryzaecorticis. NCBI lineage: Bacteria > Bacillati > Bacillota > Bacilli > Caryophanales > Bacillaceae > Rossellomorea > Rossellomorea oryzaecorticis. The sequence goes on from NZ_JBJOSA010000013.1 coordinate 61,593, forward strand.
AACAGACGGTTCAGATGCCTGTCGAACTTATCGAACGAAATACTACCCGAAAGGATTGAAAAGCATGAAGAAACCAAAGCTTGCGGTCATTGGCAGCTCATCAATGGATCTTGTCGTGACTTCAAAAAAGCGCCCGCTTGCAGGAGAGACTGTACTCGGGGAGACGTTTGAAACAGTACCCGGTGGAAAAGGAGCGAACCAGGCAGTGGCTGCTGCGAGGCTCGGAGCCGACGTCCATATGATCGGATGTGTCGGGGATGACGCCTACGGAAAGGAAATCCTGGATAACCTGAAATCGAATGGTGTAAAAACTGGTTATGTGAAACCGGTTACACACCAAAAAAGCGGAACGGCTCACATCATATTAGCGGAAGAGGATAACAGTATCGTCGTAGTAAAAGGTGCGAACGATTTCGTGACACCCGACTATGTGAAGGAAGCGCTGCCTCTTTTGAAACAGTGCGATCTGATCATGATTCAGCAGGAAGTACCCGAGGAAACGGTACTGAAAACAGCCAGGCTTTGCGGTGAAATAGGAGTCCCGCTTCTCTTGAACCCCGCTCCTGCCAGGGAAATCCCGGATGAGGTGATTGAAAAAGCGGCCTATCTGACACCGAACGAACACGAGGCAGGAATCTTATTTAAAGGGCAGGAATTATCAAAATCACTTTCTAATTATCCGAACAAGCTTCTCATTACTGAAGGAGCGGCAGGCGTCCGATATCATGACGGCAGCAGGGAACAGCTCATCCCGTCATTTCCGGTGAAAGTGGTCGATACGACAGGAGCGGGTGACACATTCAATGCCGCATTCGGCACGGCAATCGCTGAAGGTCAAAACATGAAGGAAAGCCTTCGATTTGCAAACCGTGCAGCTTCGCTTTCTGTAACCGGCTTCGGGGCTCAGGGCGGAATGCCGACAAGGGACGAAGTGGAAAGGGGACTTGCAGAATGAAACGCAACGGAATGCTGAACAGTCATATCACGAAAGTACTCGCCGATCTTGGCCACACCGATACGATTGTGGTGGCTGATGCCGGACTTCCGGTTCCGGCAGGAGTCATGAAGATTGACCTTTCCTTGAAAGAAGGGGTCCCGTCTTTTCTCGATGTCGTAAAGATCTTGAGAGAAGAGATGGTAGTAGAACAAGTGACGGTTGCTGGAGAAATCGAACAGAACACGCGAGTTCATGAGGGAATTAAGAACGCTTTTCCCGAAATGGATTATATTTCTCATGAATCGTTGAAAGCTCAGTTGAAAGATGCCAAGGCTGTCATTCGCACGGGAGAAATCACACCATATGCGAACTGCATCCTTCATGCAGGCGTTACTTTTTAACCAAAAGGGGTGACAAGTTATGCAAATCAAAATGGAAAATATCCATAAAGCCTTTGGAAAGAACAAGGTGCTCGAAGGTGTGGATATCCACATCGAAGACGGGGAAGTCCATGCTCTTATGGGGGAAAATGGAGCCGGAAAGTCGACGCTCATGAATATCCTGACTGGCCTTCATAAGAAAGATCAGGGGATTGTGCAGATAGACGGCACGGAAAAGACATTCGCAAGCCCAAAAGAGGCGGAAGAGTACGGCATCGCATTCATCCACCAGGAACTGAATATCTGGCCGGAACTGACGGTGCTCGAGAACTTATTCATCAATAAGGAACCGGTTACACATTTCGGTCTTATCCAGACGAAAAAAATGAAAGCGATTGCTAGTAATCAGTTCGAAAAGCTGTCCATCTCAATTCCCCTTCACAAGGAAGCGGGACAGTGTTCAGTCGGTGAACAGCAGATGATTGAAATCGCAAAAGCATTGATGACCGATGCCAAAGTCATCATCATGGATGAGCCGACGGCGGCGCTCACGGACAGGGAAATCGGGAAGCTATTCGAAGTGATCCGATCGTTGAAGAAATCGGGCGTCTCCATCGTCTATATTTCTCACCGGATGGAGGAAATCTTCACGATATGCGACACGATCACCGTCATGAGGGACGGCAGGACGGTCGATACCACACCGATCCCTGAGACAAGTTTTGACGAGGTCGTCCGCAAGATGGTCGGGCGCGAACTGACCGACCGTTTCCCGAAGCGTGAAGCGAAGCCGGGTGAACCGATGCTCGAAGTGAAGAAACTTACGAGAAAAGGAGTCTTCGAGAATGTGAGTTTCCGTGTCAGGGCAGGCGAAATCGTCGGCGTGGCGGGTCTGATGGGGGCCGGCCGGACAGAAATCATGCGTACTATATTCGGACTTGACGGTAAATATGACGGTGACATTTTTGTAAACGGAAAAAATGTAAAGATCAAGAACCCGAACCAGGCGGTAGGAATGGGCCTCGGATTCATCACTGAAGACCGGAAAGAGGATGGACTGGTACTCGACTTTCCGATCAAGGACAATATCGTCATGCCGAGTCTGTTCAGTTTTACAAAAAAAGGTTTGATCCAATCGAAGCAGGAACAGGAATTTGTGGACATGCTCATCAAACGACTGACGATCAAGACGGAATCTTCCCAGACGGCAGCAAAGAATCTTTCAGGGGGGAATCAGCAGAAAGTCGTCATCGCGAAGTGGATCGGGATCGGCCCGAAAGTGCTCATCCTTGACGAGCCGACGCGCGGCGTGGATGTAGGGGCGAAGCGTGAGATCTATCAATTGATGAATGAGTTGACGGACCGAGGGGTGGCGATCATCATGGTATCTTCTGAACTGCCGGAAGTGCTCGGGATGAGTGACCGGATCCTTGTCGTCCACGAAGGAAGCATTGCAGGCGAACTATCGAAAGAAGAAGCCGATCAGGAAAAAATTATGACACTGGCAACTGGAGGTCGAATTCATGAATAATGCTCTGAAAACTACAAATCATGCAGGAAGTATAATGCAGAAGCTTGGGCCGTTCATGGGGCTGCTCGTATTGTTTGTGGCCGTTTCCGTTATGAACCCAAGTTTTCTAGAACCATTGAACTTATTGAACTTATTAAGACAGGTAGCCATTAACGCATTGATTGCGTACGGCATGACCTTTGTTATTTTGACAGGCGGAATCGACTTGTCGGTCGGATCCATCCTCGCCTTATCGAGCGCTTTGATGGCAGGCATGATGGTTTCCGGCATCGATCCGATCCTTGCGATCCTGATTGGGTGTCTTCTGGGGGCGGTTATGGGTGCGATCAACGGACTTCTCATCACAAAAGGTAAAATGGCACCGTTCATTGCCACTTTGGCCACGATGACGATGTTCCGCGGGCTGACCCTTGTATACACCGATGGAAATCCGATCACCGGGCTCGGGGACAGCTACGCGTTCCAACTTTTCGGAAGAGGATATTTCCTTGGGATCCCCGTTCCGGCGGTCACGATGTTCCTTACATTTGCCGTCCTTTGGGTGATACTTCGTAAGACTCCGTTCGGTCGCAAAACATACGCAATTGGCGGTAATGAAAAAGCAGCACTGATTTCAGGTATCAAAGTGTCCCGCGTGAAAGTGATGGTGTATTCACTTGCCGGGCTGCTCTCAGCGCTTGCGGGTGCTATTTTAACTTCCCGATTGAATTCGGCGCAGCCGACAGCCGGTACATCGTACGAGCTGGATGCAATCGCAGCCGTCGTCCTTGGCGGGACAAGCCTGTCAGGCGGACGCGGACTGATTGTCGGTACGCTGATCGGAGCACTCATTATCGGGACATTGAATAACGGTTTGAACTTGCTCGGTGTTTCATCCTTCTTCCAGATGGTTGTCAAGGGTGTCGTCATCATCATCGCCGTTCTGATCGATAGAAAGAAAGCAGCATAGGAGGATGATCATGAGAAAATTACTTGTACTCATATTGAGCCTGTCTCTTGTATTCCTTGGCGCCTGCTCGCTGCAGCCGCCGGAATGGGCAAAACCTGACACGAAAAACAAAGATCCGGAAGACATCAAGATCGGCCTTTCCGTTTCCACGTTGAATAATCCTTTCTTCGTCTCAATCCGAAATGGTGTCGAAGAAGAAGCGAAATCACAAGGCATGGACGTCGTGGTTGTCGATGCTCAGAATGATGCAGCCAAACAAATCAATGACGTCGAAGACTTGATCCAGCAGGGCGTCGATGTTCTGCTCATCAACCCGACCGATTCTTCCGCCATCTCAACGGCGGTACAGTCGGCGAACAGCATCGGCATCCCGGTCATCACACTCGATCGTTCCGCTGATAAAGGCGAAGTGGAGACGCTGGTCACATCCGATAATGAAAAAGGCGGAGAAATGGCAGGCGAATATATCGTGGAACAGCTTGGTGAAGGAACGAAAGTCGCAGAGCTTGAAGGGGTACCGGGAGCATCCGCTACGCGCGAGCGCGGAAAGGGCTTCCACAACATAGCAGATGAAAATCTGGATGTTGCCGCAAAACAGACAGCCAACTTCGACCGTACCGAAGGCCTCAACACGATGGAAAACATCCTTCAGGGTAATCCTGATATCAAAGCGGTGTTTGCCCATAATGACGAAATGGCACTTGGTGCGTACCAGGCAATTCAAAGCTCCGGCCGGGATGTTCTGGTTGTCGGGTTCGACGGGAACGATGATGCATTGAACAGCATCAAACAAGGCAATCTATCCGCAACCGTCGCACAGCAGCCGGTTGAAATTGGGAAGCTTGCCGTGAAGGCAGGATCCGATGTGCTGCAGGGGAAGAAGGTTGAAGAGTTGATTCCGGTTCCGTTGAAGCTGGTGACGGAGGAGAATGTAGAGTAGAGAAGTAGAGAATGATGATTGGATGGTTTTATTGCATTGGATTGAATTCATTGCGTTTTAGAGACTCACTGGGGTGGGTCTCTTTTTTTGATTGGCTGCCATTTATTCGTGTAGGTGGACGAGGGATGAATTGATTTAATAGATTGGATTATGAACCGGGTCGGGCAGGCTGATGTGTGGATAGAAAGACCTTTTTGGTTAATTTTGGTAAGCGACGGAATAAATCGTAAAATTCGAAGATTATTGATGGGAATTCGAAGATTCCGGTACGAAATCGAAAGAATAAGTCCGTTTTTCGAAAGATTCCTCCTCAAATTTAAAAGATTAATTCCCAAGACAAATGTAACCAGCCCCGTACCAGCCTAAATCACCACTTAGAAACCCCAATACACCCTCAAATCGCCTCCAATCCTCACTGAAATAATAAAACTTCCATTAAATACACCTTTTAAATACACCTTTTTAAAACCAAAACTTCATTTCATGTCTTCAATCCCCAATCCCGCAACATACTTTTTTAAACGCTCCATTCCCCAAATATCGTTATGCCTTTTCAGTCCACAAATCACCGTTTACATCCTATCGAAGCCTCCAAGCCAATTCACAACTACCTCCAATCCTAAATCAAAAAAATAAACCCACTCACGATCCAATCTCACCGTATATTTTCACCCGCTCTCGACGAAGCTGATAACATTGTCCAAAAATGATAAGACAGAAGGGGGCCATTATGATTTTCAAGAAAAATAAGAAGAGTCCCGATAAGAAGAAAACAAAGACCGATGTGCACGAAGTCAAATTGGCTGAGTCCTCATCGGAGTTTATAGAATCGGTCAAAACAAGTTTGCATAACAGCTCTGATGTGGTGGTCATCAATGTGCAGCCTAATCTCACTGCCATTTATATAGAAGGCTTGATAGATGGAAACAAGTTCAATCGTGATGTACTCGGTCAACTTGATGAGACGTCGGTGGAGCCCACAATCGTGGAAAGCCAAATGAATTCTGGGGATGTCCAACAAACTCCCGAATTGAAAAAAGCAGTGATCGCTTTGCTCGGCGGGGCTGTCCTGATTCATGTTGAAGGATTCGCAAATGTCGTCTCTGTCATGATCCCAACAACTGACAGGCGCGCTTTATCAAAACCTGAAAATGAATCGATCGTGATCGGCCCGCAGCTTGGATTCAATGAGAGCCTTACTACCAATGTTTCACTGATCCGTCGTTATTTAGTGAATTCCGACCTAACCAATGTATCGATGATTCTCGGTGAACAGACCCGGACTTCGATCTCAGTTATGTACATAGACGGTATCGCATCCAAAGAGATGGTGGAGACGGTCAAACAGCGTATCAACAATATTTCTGTAGACGGAGTTATGGACAGTTCGGTCCTCATGCAGCTGATTGAAGATAACTCGATGAGCATCTTCCCGCTGATGGTGCTGACGGAGCGTCCGGACCGGGCGTGCTCGTGGCTCCTCAACGGAAAAATCATCATTCTTGTAGACGGAAGTTCGCTCGTGATCGGGTGTCCTCAAAGTTTTATCGAATATTTTCAAAGCATGGAAGATCAGAACGTCAAATGGCAGGTAGCTTCCTTTTTTAGGATGCTGCGCATGATCGCGATGCTGCTTTCCGTGTTTTTTACCGCGGTTTATGTTGCTTCCCTGACCTTTCATTATGAAATCATACCCCAGCCCCTCCTCATCCCGTTGAGTGAGTCGAGATCGAGGGTCCCGTTCCCGCCGATCATTGAAGCGCTGCTGCTGGAATTCATCATTGAACTGTTGAGGGAGGCAGGAGCGAGGCTTCCGACCAAAGTGGGCCAGACGATGGGTATCGTCGGAGGTATCGTTATAGGGACTGCTGCCGTGGACGCGGGGTTCACCAGTAATATCCTCATCATCATTGTGGCACTTGGAGCACTGGCTTCATTTACAACGCCAAATTTCATGATGGGTAATGTGATCAGGATTTTGAGATTTCCAATCATTATTCTGGCAGGGTTTTGGGGATTTTACGGAACAATGTTTGCCTTTTGCTTCCTGCTCATTCATCTCTTGAGGCAATCAAGCCTGGGAAGTCCTTTCCTGGCCCCATTTTATCCAGTCAGGTTAAGGGATTGGACGAATAGCATCATACGACTTCCGCTCTCGATGACGTCGAAACGCCCTTTCCAGACAAGACCATTGGATTCCCAGAAGTATGATGAGGAGAAATAAAATAAGTCAATTGAAAGGAGACGACTCATGAAAATATCCATCAATCCTCCTCAGCAGTCCCTAATCAACGCCTTCCTTGTCATGTTCATTGTTCATACTGCTCAATTGGGTGTAGGTGTTCAGGGGTTTCAGAGAATCATTTATGCTGAAGCAAAGCACGGAGCATGGATGTCCGTCCTCCTTTCGGGAGTCGTCACGAGCATCATCGGTTTTGTTATCGTTAAAACCTTAAGTCATTATGAGAGTTCAGATATTTACGGTATTCAGCGCGATGTGTATGGAAAGTGGATTGGTACTTTTATCAATCTCGTTTACGTATCCTACTGTCTGGGTGCATTTCTTGTGGTGATCCGGAATTATATTGAAGTGGTCCAGGCCTGGGTATTTCCTGAGGTGCCCACCTGGTTTATTGCCATAACCCTGTTGCTCTTAGTGTTATACGGGGCACTTGGAGGTTTCCGGACCATTGTTGGAATGAGTTTTTTCAGCGTGTTTTTCGGGATATGGCTAATTGCACTGATTGCTTATCCGCTTAAATTCGCCAACTGGCAAAATGTATTTCCTCTGTTTGATTCACATGCCCTGGAAATTGCAAAAGGGGCATATGCAATGACCTTCACCGTCATCGGATTTGAACTCATTTATTCCTATTACCCTTTTGTGAAAGAAAAAAAGAAAACCAATCTGTATGTACAGATCGGATTGGCGTTTACGACTCTCATCTATTTGATCATCATGCTCGTATCGCTGACTTATTTCAGCGGAGGACAGCTTGGACGGACGGTATGGGGCACTCTTTCTTTATTTAAAATTGTCCGTCTTCCATTTATCGAGCGCTTTGAATATGTGGCCATTACATTTTGGATGCTCATCATCCTGCCGAATCTCATGCTGTATGTGTGGTCTGCTGCAAGGGGGATGGGAAGAATCTTTCAAAAAAGTGAAAAGTGGTTTCTTTGGATATTTGCAGGTGTTATGTTTATCGTCATCCAATTTTTTGTAACTAGAGAACAGATCAACACCTTAAGTAATAATTTTGCGAAAATATCGTTTTACGTCGTCTACTGCTATCCCGTTATTTTGTACATTCTTGTCATTATCAAGAAGAAAGTAACGAAGAAAGGGTGAGAAGTATGAAATTGATATGCATATCCATTATTGCTGTCCTGATGGTCCTGCAGCTAACTTCCTGTGCGGATCCAAAGACGCTGGAGAAAATCGGGATGATCACAACAGTAGGGTATGACAAACTTGATGAAGGCATACACACGACGATGCTCATCCTGGAAACAGATCCTAAATCAATGGAGAGCACAAATGTCATCTCAACTGATGGATTAACGAGCAAAGGGGCAAGAATCAAGGCAAATCAGAAATCACCGAAAAAGTTGATGTCGGGTCAGCTGCGCGTGGCACTTTACAGTAAGGACGTGGCGGAAGACGGACTCATCAACCTGGCGGATACCTTAAGCAGGGACCATTCTATCAGTGATCTGACGTATCTCGCTGTGGTGGACGGGAAAGCGAGTGACGTACTCGGGCGAAAATATGAGCAATTCTCCGATCCGGGGCAATATGTATTTAAAGAAATCGAACAGAACATCAAGGGAGAAACGATTCCTTCTCCAACACTCCATGAAATGCTTCATGATTATTATTCGGTCGGCGTCGACCCGATCCTGCCGCTCATAAAAATGGAAAACGACATCATCAGCATTGCCGGAATGGCCCTTTTGAAAAACGACAAAATGGTGGGGACGATCACACCGACGCAGGCATTCTACGTCAAATTGGTAAATGACCATTACGAGGCAGGCAATTTTGAAATGATTCTCAGAAATGGGGAAAATGCAAGCTTGATGAAAGGTCAAGACTCTTCGTCGCAAGTTGCCATCGCGCTCGATACAATCAAAAGCAAAAGTAAAATCCAACTTGCAGACCAAGAGGAGAATGAGTTCGATTTAAAAATTTCCATGAATGCCCGGCTGCAGGAAATCAATCGAACAATCGATTTGACGAACCCCAAAAACCTGAAGTTGCTGGACGAAAAAATCAGTGAATCCATGAAGAAGGAAATTGAAGAGTTGATCAAGAGTTGTCAATCGGTTGGTTCAGATGTTTTCGGATTTGGGGAAGTGTATCGCAGCTCCGTCCCTCATTCTGATTTAACAAGGAAAAAATGGCATTCCATGTATAAAAATATGAAAGTAAATGTTGGGGTCGACTTTACGATTGTCAGGACGGGTGTGGTGGAATAAGTTTTCTGTTGAACGAGAAGATGTTGATTGAAGAGACTCATGGGGGTGGGTCTCTTTTGGGGTAAGGAATCAGGGGGAGGGGGCAGGCTTTTTTGTGAATAGAAGGCGCTTTGTGTTTGGGTATTTTTGGTAAGTGACGAAATTAATCGTATAATTCAAAGATTATCGATGTGAATTCGAAGATTCCGGCCCAAAATCGAAAGAAAAAATCCATTTTTCGAAAGATTACCTGCCAATTTCAAAAGAATATCCAAAATATGTAATATTTGCGCCCCAAAAAACTCAAAAAATCACCTAAAAACCCCCTTAAGCCCCGCCTTAAAATTCAAACAGTACCTACAATCTCCTCAAGCATCGCCAAAGACTCAAATAGTACTCAAAAACAGATCCAATCACCGCTTCAAGATTCAAAAGTACCCAAATACAGCCCCATTCTCATCCCAAGCCGACCAAAAACCCGCCCCAAGGATTCCGCACCCCAAACCTCACAAATAGAACCCCCTTTAACAGAAATCTCCTTAACAAATAACAACAAATCCCTGTTATAGTTAAAATAGAATAAATGGATTGATGACAATTGTAGGGGAAATGATCTATGAAAAAGATAAAAAGTATTCTGTTTATGCTGCTTGGGATCGTATCGCTTGGAATTGGGCTTGCCGGCACGGTGCTGCCTGTCCTTCCTGGCGGTCCGTTCTATTTATTTGCCGCTTTTTGTTTTGCCAAAAGTTCGAAGCGGATTGATGCATGGTTTAAAGGAACCAAAATATACAATAAATATGTCCTCGCCTTTCTTCAAAAGAAGGGATTGACTCTTAAAGAAAAAGTCCGGATCAATCTGACGGCCGATTTCTTCATTTTGCTGTCTGTTCTGTACGTGGACATCCTGCTTGTCAGGATCATAATGATTGTACTGGCGTTGTACAAACATTATTATTTTGTGAGAAAAATAAAGACCCTTCCTGCCGATCGCAAGGTGATGAGGTGAATGAAGCGAACTGACGCGGGAGCGGCCACTTTTACCGGCTGTTTTCAACCATATAAAAAGGGACGGTGCCCGGCTCTGCAGCCTGGGCTCGTCCCTTTTAAATAGCCTTCAAGTAACGGCCTATAATTTAGTTCATAGCTTTTAACTCCCCGGTCAGCCTCAGGAATTCATTCTTGTCTCCGTCTCGCAATGCCCGGTCGATGTTCTGCTCAATCTGCTCTTTTCGGAATAAAAGCAGAGCTTTATCCAAAATCATTTCTGCCATTAAAGAGTCCAGTGTGATTAAATCAGGCTTTGGTGCGTTTAGCAAGTATTTCTTCATAAGAATCAACTCCTTGACCTTTTTTCTATTATACTAACTATTTTCTTAATTTTCAAACTTTTTCTAAAAAAATTACTTTCGATTGCCGGTTTGCTAATCCGCCTTAGAAGAAGGAGCACTGGGCACATACTATTCGATCTAAGAAAAAAGGGTCCTCTGTGGATTTTGAATGTTTACGGTTCGTAATCGGGACTGAAACTGATAAAGTCAAAAATAAAACAAGCAGGGATCCTAACCCCTGCTTGTTTTATTCGTTATCTTGCTTTTTTTCGTTATAATATTGAACTGAGGTCATAGCACCTTCACTGACCATCGAATTGTCCTCAATATTCTGGGGATCTGGATTACCGCCTTTATCTACCGGCAGGTCTTCGGATTTGCGTTTTTTAATTTTAGTCATCAAACCCTCTTTCATATTGTGCAGATGGTTTCTGTTTTCTTTGGAAGAAAGCAGCCAGCCTAATGAACCTGCTGTTACAGTAGCTCCGACTAATAATGTTTTATTAACTTTCATGTATTTTCTCCTCCTAAAACCTTTTGTCTTGTGTTTGGTTTTGTTATTCCCCTCATCGTTCCTTTTAAACATATTTGAGCATCCAATAACTAGCAATGGTTCTAGAAGGATCTTTCGAAAGAGCGTACTTATAATAAAAAAACATGAGTTATAATATTTCTAATTAATGGAATAATATCACCATGACATTCAGTCGGGAAAGGTGATATTCATGAGAAAAGTGACAGGTAAACAATTGTCAGCCATCATTTACATTAGCGGAGGCATGATGACAGTGATTGCGGTTGTCGTCTCCATTATCCAAACCAATACGATCATCAAAGCGATAAAAAAATACAGTCCGTATAATTAAAGTGCTTTTGGTTGCAAAGATCAGGATTTGTAAGCACAATGAAAGCATAGGAGGGATGAAGGATGAAACTGAAAGGGAAGAAGATCATTCAGCTTGTAAGCGCGGATTTTGAAGACCTGGAATTATGGTATCCCGTTCTCCGTTTAAGGGAGGAAGGTGCCGAAGTACATATTGCAGGGGAAAAGGCAAATGAGGAATACATAGGAAAGTACGGTGTTCCAATCGTCAGCGACCTGACATTTGGAGACGTGAACCCTGAAGAGTATGATGCGGTACTTGTCCCGGGCGGATGGTCTCCTGATAAACTGAGGAGATTCCCGGAGGTCATTGAAATGGTTAAAGCCATGGATTCAAAGAAAAAGCCTATCGGACAGATTTGTCATGCCGGCTGGGTATTGATATCTGCCAAGATACTGAACGGTGTAAAAGTCACAAGTACCCCGGGGATCAAAGATGACATGGTAAATGCCGGTGCCACATGGGTGAATGAACCGGTTGTAGTTGACGGTCACATCATTTCGAGCCGCCGGCCGCCTGATCTGCCGGATTATATGAGGGAATTTATAAACGTAATGGCTGAATGAAAAAATGCAGAAGTCATCCGGGTAAGGACGGCTTCTGCACTTTTTAAGCTATTTTTTATTCCGCTGTCTTTTATCCTCGTCTTTCACTCTTGCTACAAACGTCTGTTTGAACGATTGATGAGTCGTAATGGCCGCTCCCGTGCAGATGAACCCATTGGCGATTCCGTTGAAATCCAATCCGAGTGTTGAAGTGCTGGCTGCCACACCAGCGGCCAGCAGGATCCAGATGATGAGCCAGTCAGGAATATGCGGTGTTTTCTTCAGTGCAAAACCTAATACCCATAAAGCCGGGACAAGAATCGTCAATTGAGGATGAATGGTGATGCCGCTCAGTAAATCAGTCAAGTGCAGCCCTCCTTTTGAATAAGCCTGCTACTAGTCTATTCAGTCCACTTGGAGGTTCATGACTGATTGGACAACATTTTTCAGGAGGATGGGACAGACAGTTTAATGTTAAAAGTGACAATGGAAACCTTCAATGATAAAATATGAATGACTTTATAGAGTAGGAGTTGTTTTAAATGGCGAAAAAAGGATACATACAATTTCAAACAGGTGAAAAGGTGGAATTCGATCTTTTCCCGAGTGAAGCACCAGGCACTGTTGAAAACTTTGAAAAACTTGCTAAAGAAGGATTCTATGACGGTTTGACTTTTCACCGTGTCATCCCAGGTTTCGTGAGTCAAGGCGGATGCCCGAATGGGAATGGAATGGGTGGTCCAGGCTACACAATCAAATGTGAAACAGAAGGAAACCCGCATAAGCACGAGGAAGGTTCCCTTTCCATGGCACATGCCGGCAAAGATACAGGCGGAAGCCAATTCTTCATCGTTCATGAACCTCAGCCGCACCTGAACGGCGTTCATACTGTTTTTGGAAAAGTAACATCCGGCATGGATATCGTGAAGTCCATGAGAAATGGCGATGTAATGGAAAAAGTCGAGGTATTCGACGCATAATCATTTCCTGAGATTTAACGGTTGAAATTAACCGGTAAATGATATACTATATAGTATACAAGCTGCGTTGTACGTAATCATAATGAAGTTTTAACCTTTAAACTGTAACAGGGAGTTTTATATCGAAGCCGGAATGTCAAGCCTCCGCGATAGAGGACGACAGGAAATCTTCTGCAAACACCCACTTTGAGGAGTGGTGGTTTAAAACTTTCTTATCTAAAATTACGGCAAATGTGGCTCTAACTTTTTTAACATCAGGCCAGTTCTTTTAAAGAGCTGGCCTTTTATCTTGTATATTTTAAAAGTGTGAATTTTTTGAAAGGTATATTATTGAAGGTGGGGACTTATCATGAAAGAAACGTTTGAAGGGTTTCTTGAAGAATTTCTGGCTGCGTGGAAGAAGTCATCGATTATTGAGATGGAAAGGTACATATCCCGTGATTACCAAGCCAGGGAAATATCTAATGGGGAAATATTCGATTTCGGCTATGAAGAATCGATAAACGGGTGGAAGCAGGGGTTTCAATTTGTTAATGAGAACGAAGCTAAGTGGGATATCAACCAACTATACACCCTCCCTCTAAGGGAAGATGAAGTAATGGCCGTTTTATCAGCAACGATCATCATAAAAGGAAATTCGATGGCAACTGCTAATGTGTTCTTTAACACATTCAAAAAAGTAAAAGGTTCTGGTTGGAAGCTGGTAAGAAGCTACATAGAAGCAGGTGTTCCTGTTGAGAATGTTCACGAAATTACTCTAAAAAAGAAAGGGTTGTCGTTATGAATATGAGTTCACGAAAAGAGAAGGCAGTGTCATTTCTGCAGATGGTGGCTGCGGGGGATGTACGGGAAGCGTTCGTACAATTTACAAGCGGTGAATTCCTTCATCATAATCCTTATTTCCGCGGAGATGCAGAATCCATCATCCTGGGGATGGAGGAAAATGCCCATAAGAACCCTGAAAAGATGTTCGAGGTCAAACATGCGTTGGAGGAAGGAGAAAGAATTGCGGTTCATTCTCATGTAAGGCAGCATCCTGGGGATATTGGTGCGGCTGTTGTTCATTTGTTCCGTTTTGAAGGTGAGAGGATTGTGGAGATGTGGGATGTCGGGCAGCCGATCCCGAGTGAATCACCGAATGAGAATGGGGTCTTTTAAGATTGATTATCCATGCAAAAATTGGGGGGGACAAGTGTTGCCTGTACAGTATTTGAGCTTCAAGGAGAGGCAGATTGAGCCTGCTGATTTGATGAGGTTATATAGACAAGCAGATTGGTGGGAAGAAAGAGAAGAGACTCAGATCAAGAAAGTCCTAAATGGTGGTATTGCGGTCGGTGCCTGGAATGACAATGAACTCATCGGATTCGCAAGGGCAGTGAGTGACGGGGAATTCAGGGCATATATTGAAGATGTGGTGATGAATGAGGAATATCGGAAGACAGGGATTGGCACTATGATGGTCTCCAGATTGCTGGATGAGCTTACTCACATCGATATCATCAGTTTATTTTGTGAAAAAGACTTGATTCCCTTTTACGAAAAAAACAACTTTAAAATGAGCAGTTGTCAATATATTATGCACCGTAAGAAAAGGTAATGGACGGAGTAAGAGGTGAAGGGAATTGAAAATACATATGAAGCCTGAATCTGAGACGATCAAGCGTTGGAGCGAAGCATTTATCCCTGAAAAAGATTTGTTCTTTCTGACTGAAAATGAACTCGTGAATCTTGAAGAGTACCTAGATCACGTTTTAGTCATTCCGAAAGAAGAATTTTCAGCCAACTCTACTTATAATCAGATTCAATGGCAAAACAGCTATACATATTGGAACTTATCTAAAAATGTTGAATTTGTCATTGTTGCAGAGTCAAGTTGGGTGGGCAGGCTTCCTAGAGCAAGAAGAAAACAGTTATTTCACAGTCAAAAAGAAGCTGGTAGTGGACTGATTTATGAGGTCTCACAGGACAGGATTGATGACTCGATACCACATGAGCATCTACTGAAGTCAGGTGGAGAACAGTTCATCGTTCTGCAGAAAGCCATGTGGGAAGAGCTCAGATATGAGGTTAAGAGAGACCTTATCAGTGAGATTGCACAGCAGTGGGAAGAATGGGTTTGTTACGGGCATTCACTGGAATCTCACCCGCACTTGCAGAAATATGCAAATGTCTTTCCTTCTTCCGGGGGAGGCAATTGTTTGGCGGCAACATTATTTGCGATTATCCGGCATGAGTGGATCATCAATGAGTGGGTCCATCCAAAAACGTTCAGTCTGGGGTTGAAGAGAGCGAATTACCATCAGATCGCGCACGGAGAATTAAGGGATGGTGACGTTGTGACATGGGAAAATGAGAATGGCATCATTCAGCATGCATCTTTTTGTGTAGGTGATGATAAATTCTTTAATAAAAGTGGGCAAACATTTTTTAATGCGTGGAAGATTGTTGATTCAGCAGATCTGGAAGATATGTGGAGTTCATATACGATGAAGATATTCCGAAAAACTGGTGGTATCATAAAGTAACTTTTTTGGCAGAGTCAATACCGCTAAGGAGTACACACTTCGCTTACAGTGGGAGTCTTGCACTCCAATCAACCGTTGGATGAGCTAACCCTATATGTACAATGAACAAATTAAAAACCCGAACTAATTTGCCTCACCTCATGCAAATTAGTTCGGGTTTTTTTAGACTAAATCATTTTTTCCCAGCACCATGTTTAAAACTCTCTTTTCCAAATCTTTTATATTCTTTAAAAGTTCCTGTCCCTTTTTGATTTCCTTTTAAAAAACCAGATGGTCACGCCAATCAGAATCAGAATGATGGCCAATGGGATTATAAGGAATATTGAAAATCCTGCTGTTTCAAGCATTGAAGTTCCTCCCCCAGTATATAAATAAATATTTGTGATAACAACTCTATTCCCGGGATCCCTTCCATTAAAACCTTTCAATTTGTTCAGATAGCCCCATCTTGGACCCAGGAAAATGAGTAAAGAGCGGGCTTATACAGTTTTTTAGGAGTATAAGTTTCTCTATCAATCTGTCAAAACTCAGGTATAATAGTAATTGATTTTTATTTATTCTTATTATTCATCCTATTTCGAAACTATATTTAACGGAGGCATTGCCGATGGACCATTCTGGTTTATTCAACGGTTTACTCATAAATCTCCTTGTCATTCTGATAATGATTTTATTGGCAAGCTTTTACCATCTTTCGCGACAACGAGTATATAAGGTTCAAATAAATTTTTTTCCTATCTATTTAATCAGTACATTTTTGATCTTTCTCAGCCTGCTCCTGTCTGTCAAGCTTAAAGACGGATTCTTTTATGATTTACGATTCATCCCTTTTCTCCTCGGCGGCATATATGGGGGGAGAAAGATGCTTCCATTACTGGCTATTACGATGATAGCTGTCCGACTTCCTTTTATGGGACCCGGCTTTTTCATTACGGTCGCCATCACCATTATTTCAACAGTTGCCATATACTATTTGACACCTAATCTATCAGGTAAGGCCTGGGTAAAGCGGGTTTATTGGTTTACGTTCTTTTCATTCGGATATTCCGTTCTTGGTCTTTTGCTCCCTTCAATATTTTTCGGCTTTAATGATTACTCGGCATTCTTGATTTATTCTGCGACATTGACGGGTTCGACCTTTTTTGTCTTTTATTTAAGTGAAATGATCCGTACAACCTATATTCTTCAGCTTGAAGCAATTAAATACGAGAAAATGCAGGTGGTCAGCCAACTTGCTGCGAGTATGAGTCATGAAGTGAGGAATCCCCTTACTACGGTTAAAGGCTTCCTGCAATTGATCAATGAAAACCCCGCGGATGCACCAACGAATACAGAACTATCAAAGATAGCGGTCAGTGAAATAGACAGGGCAACGGAAGTTATCAATCAATACTTGAATTTTGCAAAACCACATCCTGACAGGGAAGTTGACGTGGATGTGACCAGGGAAATCAGTCATACACAGGAAATTATCATGCCCCTAGCGGTTAATAAAGGAATAACTGTTGAAGCTGAACTCTTGCATCAGCATTCCATTAAAGGTGACCCCAATAAGCTGCAGCAGGTTCTCATCAATGTGATGAAAAACGGGATCGAAGCAATGGAGTCAGGAGGGGCACTGGAAATTTGCAGTTATGAAGAAGACGGCATGCTATGCATCATCATCAAAGACAATGGAATCGGAATGACGAAAGAACAAATAACACGACTTGGCGAACCTTATTATTCATTGAAAGGTAAGAACGGAACGGGTCTTGGAATGATGACCGTCTTTCAATTGGTAGATGGCATGAACGGTACAGTAAGAGTAGTGAGTAAGAAGAATAGGGGTACATCCATCATCCTGTCCTTTCCGATTTCCTGCAGAGTTTATGAAAAAGAGACAAAGGTTATGTAAGAAAAGGCCAGTCCTTCTTTGCGATCAAGGCACAGAGGAACTGGCCTTCTGTGGGCAAACACACATTTACTGTCTTCCTTGCATATCATATCGTGGTAAAAAACAGAAGGGAATGAGTGTAAATGTATTATCCTTATCATACTTATGCCGATCACTTGTCGAGGGGTGAACAAGATCAACAACAAGTACTGAAGCTTCTTTTTTTAGGTATACAAAGTAAAGCAGCTGCGGTCGATTTTTACAGCCGGATGGCAGGTTTGGCGCCAGATGAAGAACATAGAAGCAACCTCGTCAGAATAGCTGAAGACGAAAGGGAGCAGTGGCAGCAGTTGACAGGTCTTTATACTTCGATGACTGGTGCAGAGCCGATGTACAACGTACAGCAGGTTCCCTTTTACAGTTACCTTGAGGGTCTTCAAAGAGGTTATGAGTCGGAACTTGAAAGCTATGAACACTACAGATTGGGTACCTTGCTTACTAGTAATCCCGCGATATATGAAACATTATTGAATGCATGCATGGGCGATTGGGAGCATGCAGATCGTTTGAACCATTTGAAATCCTCCCTTGAAAGCAGGATGGATTTCGGACCTGAACCGTTCGCTGTTAATATTGATGATGCAACACTCCAGAATAATAATTTCAGGACAGCATTATGGACCGGGCAACATCTTCAGGTAACATTGATGAGTATTGGTGTAGGGGAGGATATAGGACTTGAAAACCACTCAAATCTCGATCAGTTCCTCCGAATCGAACAGGGGCGGGGAGTAGTCCAGATGGGGGATGATCCGAATAACCTGAATTTCCAGCGGAATGTGGAAGAAGACTTTGCGATTGTGATTCCAGCAGGGAAATGGCATAACCTTACCAATACGGGAAATGAGCCTCTAAAGCTTTATTCCATCTATGCACCTCCTCAACACCCTAAAGGCACTGTCCACAAGACTAAGGCAGATGCAATGGCGGCCGAGGAAGCTGAACATGGCAGGAAGTACTTTGGATCTTTTTGGGGTTAGTTGCGGGGATGAAGTTGAGAAGAGATTATGCCTATCCGAAATAATTAATTTACAAATAAAAGAAAAAATGAGATAATAATGAAAAAATGTAAGGGGGAAAGTAAGTTTATGGAACCAACAAATTGCTAAACATTAATTTTATTTAAAATTAATAGGGATTTTATTCAGAACGGCAATACCTACTCAAGATAGGTTTATTTGTTATGTTCTTAAATGGAATCAGGCAATTTGGAAGGTACTTGCTTACTTTTGCTCGGGATGATCATCAATAGGATGTGAGGGACCGGTTTAATATCGGGACCCTGCAGAAAGGCGGACTCTTTGTTTTCATTAACAGTTTGCGTTTAAATAACTATTCTATGGTCGCAAAATCGAGTATAAAAGACTGTAAGAAGTGCAATCTTCTTACGGTCTTTTTTAGTTTTAGTTAATTAAATAAGTATGAAAGTACTTCTTGATGCTGTCCATAAGAGCGTGACGCACACTATGGATGAAAGAAGGAAAAAGCATGCTGGAATTATCATTGAATGGCGTGAAAAAATATAAGGAAGCCACCCTGGTTCTGATGAATATCACGTTTGAGATTTTCACCGGCGAGAAGGTCGGCATTGTCGGTATCAATGGAAGCGGAAAAAGTACCATCCTGAAATTGATTGCGGGGATTGAGCCGATGCATTACTATCCAGGCTACCCGCAAACCTCCAGTTACGGCTATGATGAAGGATTTGTGAGCGTGCCGAAAACTGCAGAGGTTGCTTATCTTGAACAGATGCCGGAGCTGCCGAAAGGACTGAAGGTCATCGATGTTCTGAATTTGGCATTCGAAGAAACTCAGCTCATAGAGAAAAAAATGCGTGACATAGAGGAAGCGATGAAGACGCTCGAAGGTGATGTTCTTGAAAAAGCACTGAAAAAATACAGCGATCTCATTCAGTTATATGAAGTTAAGGGTG
Organism: Rossellomorea oryzaecorticis; assembly: GCF_045897515.1. Lineage (NCBI taxonomy): Bacteria > Bacillati > Bacillota > Bacilli > Caryophanales > Bacillaceae > Rossellomorea > Rossellomorea oryzaecorticis. The sequence continues at coordinate 80,925 of NZ_JBJOSA010000013.1, forward strand.
GATATGAGAAAGAAGAGAAATTAGGCAGGATTTGTACCGGGCTGAAGTTTGAGGAAGAATTTTTAAACAGGGACTTTGATTACTTAAGCGGCGGTGAAAAAACGACGGTCATGCTCGGGAAGCTCCTCATCAATGCTCCTGATATACTGCTGTTGGATGAGCCGACCAACCATCTCGATATGGATTCGATCGAATGGCTCGAAAGCTACCTGAAGAGCTATAAGGGAATCGTCCTCATCGTTTCCCATGACCGCTATTTTCTCGATCATGTAGTCTCGAAAATCGTGGAAATCGAGGACATGGAATCCAAGACCTACAAAGGGAACTATTCTTCCTTTGTCAGGCAGAAAGAAGAAAATATACGTATTCAATACGAGCATTTCCGGGAGCAGCAAAAAAAGATAGGCAGTATGGAAAATCAGGTAAAAAGCCTCAGGGATTGGGCATTAAGGGCAGATAACAATAAATTCTTCAGGAGGGCTGCGAGTATCCAGAAGAAACTCGATAAGCTGGATCTGATCGATAAGCCTGTTTTTGAAAAAAGAAATATGAGACTCAACTTCAAAGATGCCGTGCGTTCCGGAGAGGTTGCAATCAAGTCTGAGGGTCTGACAAAACGATACCATGATAGAATACTTTTCAACGAGGCTGACTTGGTGATCCAATACGGTGAAAGAGTGTCTCTGATTGGATCGAATGGAAGCGGTAAAACGACGTTACTGAAAATGCTTCTTGGTGAAGAACAATGGGATCAGGGTGATATCAGACTGGGTGCCAATGTAAAACCTGCATATCTGCCTCAGAAAATTCATTTTAAGGATGAACATATGACGGTCCTTGAAACGTTCAGGGAAGATATCTCGATTTTGGAAGGGAAAGCACGCGAATACCTTGCTAAGTTTATGTTTTATAAAGGCAGCGTTTTTAAAAGAGTAAAGCATTTATCGGGTGGAGAAAGGATCAGGTTAAGACTTGCGATGCTTATGTTTCAAGATATTAATTTATTGATTCTTGATGAACCAACGAACCATCTTGATATAGATTCAATTGAAACGCTCGAGGAAGCTCTTGAGGAATTTAAAGGGACAATTTTCTTCATCTCACATGATCGCTATTTTATCAACAAGATGAGTGAAAGAGTGATTTCTATCGAAAATTATGGATTTAAAAGTTACTTTGGAAACTATGATGAATATAAAAGAGAGTTGGACACAAAGAAGAGCTTGCTCTAATAATAACTCGGAGAAGGGGAAAACGATTTCTCTTTCTCTGATTTAATCAATAAGGGGGAAAACAGCATGCGGCAGGAAATTGCAGTAGAAAAAGTGACTGCTAGTTTAAAAAAAGATCGGAGTGTTAGGAGTATTTTCTTAAAGGGGTCTATGGGCAGGAATGAACATGATGAGTATTCTGATATCGATTTATATTGTCTTGTTGAAGAAGGGGAAGAGAAGGAGTTTCTGGGTAGGCGGCTCGATCACCTCAAAGCTTATAAGGAGATGATCTTCTACGATGATATATTCATCATTGCACCGCAGATCATTGCGATTTACGAAGACTGGCTTCACATTGACCTGTTTACAGTGACGGAAAAGACCATTCAAGAGAAAGATTTCTTTACGGTCCTTTATGATCCGGAAAATCTTATGAAAAAGTATGAAGCTGCCCAACACCTGACGATTACCAAAGATGGTTTCAAAGACAGCGTGCTGGATGCCGCTTGGTTTCTATTTCAATATAAGAAAGCAGCAGAAAGAGGCAACCATACCTGGGCTCCTGAGATGCTGCGGCATTCAATGAGGAATGTAACGACCATCCTGTTGTCGAGATACGCAAAAAATCGGGCGCTTCTGGGATTAAAAACCATTCATAGGGACTTGTCACAGGGAAAGCAAGATAAAATTGTTGAGATCTATGAAATGATGACCCCGACTCATCACAAGAAGGCTGCCTGTTACATCGCTAATCTCTTAAAAAATGAGCTTCAATGGATCGAGGAAGAGCTTGATGATGAAGATGTGCAGACGGGTTCATTCATGAAAATGATGGTGGAAACAATTTTGAAAAGGGAAGATGGGAGTTATTGAAAGGCGAGATGACATTTTTAAAGAAGGATTCTGGCTGTTAAGAAAAGGGATGGTATTCAAACAAGAGAACCATCCCTTTTCCTCGTTTTACATCATTTCAAATCAGGATAATCACAATACTCAATAATCGTCCCTTCTGTATCAGCAGGATTTAAATAAATCAATCTTCTTCCATGCTTGTTTACACGTAGACTATCCTCTAATATGCGTATACCCTGTTGCTCCAGTTCCTCTAAAGCAGCATCAAGGTCATCCACTCGATACGCGATATGATGGACACCTTTCCCTTTTTGCTTGATGAACCGCGCAATAGGAGAGGTCTCATTATTCGTCGGTGCAAGCAGTTCCGTCCTGTCACCGTTCACGTCCATGATTGCGATTTCGCTCTCGACGCCCTTTGCATCACTTCTGTACCGGTCGATCAGGGTGGCACTGAGCACATTTTCGTAGAAGTGAATGGTGTCTTCAATGTTCCTGACGGCTACGCCTATGTGGTCTAACGTCTTTTCCATTTCCATTCTCCTAATCTGATTAGTGTGTTCTTTATCTTAACATATTCTAAATGGTACATATAAAGAAAAGAATGGGGACATGAAAAGGGATCTAAGGCCAATCATCTTTTTGAAACTTTCAAAAAAGTTAATCGTATATCAATTAATATCAAATATATTAGTAGAAGACCATCTTAGAAAAGGGGTGTGTACTGTGATTGAGGTTGTAAATGTCAGTAAGCAATATAGTTCGCTTAAGGCACTGGACGGAGTTGATTTTACAATTGAAGAAGGAAGTTGTTTTGGGCTTGTAGGGCCTAACGGGGCAGGGAAGTCGACATTGATGAAGATTCTGTCTGGTGTGTTACAAAGCTTTGAAGGGGATATCAGGGTTCAGGATGATTCAGTTGTGAAGGACAGGATGAAAGTCAAACAGAGGATTGGCTACATACCTCAGGATATTTGTTTGGAAGAGACACTTACAGCTCAAGAGAACCTCATTTATTTCGGCAGTCTTTATGGCTTGAAAGGCAAGGCTCTTAGACAGAGATCAGCAGAAGTGCTGGAACAGATCGGATTAAAGGAAAGAGGGAAGGATAAGGTGTTGACATTTTCGGGCGGGATGAAACGGAGATTGAACATTGGCTGCTCCCTGCTGCATAAACCAGCGATCATCATCATGGATGAACCCACGGTTGGCATCGATCCCCAATCGCGCAACTCGATTTTTTCGATTATCAATCAACTGAAGGCAGAAGGAAGCACAATCATCTATTCGAGTCATTATATGGAAGAAGTCGAACAGCTTTGTGACAGCATCGGTCTGATCGATAAAGGGAAGTTGATGGAATTTGGAACGATGGAGGATTTGCTTGATAAATACAATAAACAGTCCTTGTTCATTGCAGGTGATCAAGTGAAGATGGAGCTGCTGGCCGGGCATGGTCATGTTGAACCTAAAGGAAATGGGTTCCTGTTAGTGAGTCAAAGGCCATTGAATTCTCTCCACGATCTGATTGGAGAGTTTCGCGAAAAGGGGATCGAACCGAGCAGGCTCGAGCTGTATCAGCCGAAACTTGAAGATATCTTTTTTAAATTGACCGGGACTCAGCTCAGGGATTCATAGAAAAGGAGGATGTAACCATGTGGGCAATCGCACGGACTGAATTAAAAAAGAATATTCAGGATAAAGGTTTATGGTTTTGGACGTTTATCTTACCTATCGTATTTATGATTGCGTTTGTGGCCATTTTTTCGGGGGATGAGAATACGAGCTACAAGGAAGTCGTCACTCAGATCATTCCCGGTTATACAATCATGTTCGCATTCTACATCATGATCTCCATGGTCATCGTTTTTATAAAGGATCGGGATAAAGGGATGGTCGCGAGGATTGCCAGTACCCCGCTGCCAGTCAGAGACTATTTCATAGGGAAATGGATACCATTCATGCTCATCGTCTTGATTCAGATTGCCGTCCTGTTCACCTTTGGAGTAGTGGTTTATGACCTGCCATTGGGAGATCCGGCTGCATTGATCCTCTTATCCATCATGCTTGCTTTTATTGTTTCAGGCTGGGGGATGGCTCTTTCTGTGCTGGTGAAAACCGAAAATATGGGAATCGCCTTTACACAGGTGATCGCGCTTGGAGGAGCTATGCTCGGGGGTTTATGGCTTCCTGTTGAATTCATGCCGGGCTTCATGCAGACCATCAGCAAGGCGATGCCCCAATACTGGGCAATCGAAGGATATAAGGAAATCATTCTTCAAAACGGATCTGCAGGAGACATTCTCTTCAACGCATTCATCCTGTTTGGGGCAGGACTTGCCGGCTGTGTCATTGCATTTATGGCATATCCGCGGTTTCTGCGGTCAGCAAGAAGCTAATGTTGAATAGGGATATTCCTGTGACTGGCGGTTGATACTCAATTTTACGAGAGGGGGCCGATGATGAAAAACTGCGTATTCAAACTATTGATTTTGTTAGTGGTAATCCTCCAAACTGCCTGCTCCCAAGAAGAAGAGAACATCACAGTCCATAATGGAGATCTGCCCCCGCAGAAGACAGAAACGTTTTCTGCGGGGGGACAGAACTTCACCATCATTCCATTTTACGAAGAGACACTTGAATATATTGAAGTAGTGGAGGAAAACAGTCTTCTGAATACACTTGGCACGTATCGATACACCGTGAAGTATCCGCTGCTCGAAAGAATATCAGAACAGAAAATGATCCTTAAAATGGACATCCCTCCCAATGTGACCATAACTCATCGAATTGACGAGTTGAAAGAGCAGACAGCTCAGTTGATCCGCGATCAGGATAAGACCAATGCAACAATCCAAAACGCATTGCATGCATCAACCGGTGTTTTGTCAGGCGGGGATAAAACCATCTATATCCTGCCGGTTAATCCGGATTTCCCGATGGAAGGCATGGGAGGCGTGGCTGCCTGGACGCTCGATGAAGATGTCATTTTATTGCTTATTGATCCATCGTATAAAGAAAAAAGGCTTTCCTATACGATTGCTCATGAATATCATCACGCTGTTTCGATGGAAAACAATTCAATCTATGATTCATTATTGGACTTTGTCATCTTCGAAGGAAAAGGTGATGCATTTGCACAAAACGTATATCCGGATGTGGAGATCCCATGGACCAAGGAAGTGAATAAAGAGGAGCTTGAAGTGGCATTTGCACAGCTTCAGGAAAGCGGCATGGCAGAAGAGATGGAGCTTTATCAATCCTGGTTCTTCGGAGATCCCTCCATGAACATTCCCAAATGGGCAAATTATATGATGGGCAATCTGATTGTGCAGAGCTATTTAGCGGATCATCCCGATGTGCCTGTAGAGGAATGGACAAATCTTGAAGCGGAAGAAATTGTCAGGGAAAGTGAATACGAAACGTTATTGGCAGGTTCATAGGGAAGCTGCCGCTTGATGAGGAGAGTAATAGAATGATAGCTGATATGTATAAACGTAGAGAGAAGCTTGCTTATATAGCATTTATTACCTTGGTTGCGATCGGTGCGGGGTTCCTGTTTTACACGGGCGCAGACTCTGTGGAACAGTGGATGGAGGCAGTGGCGTTTTTAATGCCGGCACTCATGATGCTGGGGGTTGGAATTGGCAGCCGGAGCAAGTACAAGAAAGTGAAGGGCATCTCAATACCCCGTTCGAGCCAAAATATTTTGGAGATAGATCACATCATCATTAAAAAAGACGCCAGTTGGATGCCTAAAATGCTTGTTTTCGAAAAAAACGGCAGCTTCTTGGGTTCCTTTCATTTGACTAATGTTCCTTGGTGGGCCAGACTGTTTATTCTTTTAAGATCTTCATCATTCACATTTTTACCGGTAGAAATCGTATTCACCTCGAATAAAGGCGATGTCGTGTTTACTTGCCGACGCAGGGGGTTTAAACAAAGTATTGTGGAAATCTATAATACTCATGGGGATTTTACAGGTGCATACATACAAGAAGAAATAAAGAGTGTTTTTACGATCAAGGGAGAGCTTAAAGATCGAGAAGGGAAGTGTCTTCTGCAGGTGAAAAGTTCAGGCTTCACCGGCGACTTCACTCTTTATGACAGAGGGACGGACTTCTTTGGGCGCGTTTCTATAATGGAAGGTTCCCTCATGAGCATACAGAGATTTTCAGGGATGTTTATAATGACATGATGGAGATGACAAATCGGATGCCTGAAAATCACAAGATATTATTGTTGGGAATGGTCGGGTACCTGTTTATGAATCGCAATAATAGGGATTGAGGAAAAACATAAAGCATATCTATACTTTCGATATGGTAATCATTCGAATTTTAGGAGGAATACCAATGAACCTGGGTGCATTTTCAGTAAGTCTTAATGTGAAGGATATAAACAAATCAAAAGAATTCTATGAGAAGCTGGGCTTTGAAATATTAGGTGGAGACATCTCACAGAACTGGCTGATCTTAAAAAACGGAAATCACATCATCGGCCTGTTTCAGGGAATGTTTGAAAAAAATATACTAACCTTCAACCCAGGTTGGAATCAGAATGCAGAGAACCTTGACAGCTTTACCGATGTCCGTGACCTTCAGAAAGAACTAAAGTCTCAAGGGCTCACCCTTCTGACAGAGACAGTTGAATCTGGTGAAGGGCCTGCTCATATTACACTCGAAGATCCTGATGGAAATCCGATACTTATTGATCAACATAGATAGGAAATCAAATTCAGACAAAATCGGCCAGTTCCCAGGGTAATAAGACTGGGAGACTGGCTTTTTGCATGGTAGAAGGGTATTGCTCAACTCTTAATTGAAGAGTATTTGTTCAATATTCAACTATCAGTTGATACCCTTATATATATCTGTGAGATACACTTGAAGTATTCCATGAAATGAGGTGAGTGCAATGTTCGATATGAACAAAGTCGGAAAACAAATCGCGCAATTGCGGAAAGAGAAGAAGATTACTCAGATGAATCTTGCAGACCAGGTTGGAGTCAGCTTTCAGGCAATCAGTAATTGGGAGCGCGGACAGACGATGCCTGACATTTCAAAGCTTCCGGAGCTCGCGGAGATATTTGGAGTCAGCATTGACGAAATACTTGCGAATGGCAAAGGGATCAGGCTCGTCAAGGAACTAGTGAAAAATGATGATTTGAGTGAAACAGAACCAATCGGAAAAGAAGAATTTATTGAAGCAGCACCGATTTTGACCCAAGATCAGGCAGATCATTTAGTCAATAGTATCAAGGGAGACGTTACTTCGGAAGATCTATTATCGGTTGCTCCCTTCATCAATCAAGGACTGATAGATGAACTGGCAATGAGAGAACTTGAAGCAGATGGTATTGAAGGCCTTTCAGACATTGCCCCTTATATCAGCCAGGATATTATGGATCAATGTGCTCTCAAGTCCTTTGAAAAAGGAGGCTTATCTTCGCTTACCGTCGTTGCCCCATTCATTAGTCAGAAAGTGATTGACGAATGTACAAAAAAGGAAGTTTCATACAACGGACTGGAGAGCATTGCCTCTATGGCCCCATTCATAAGCCAGCAAGTCATTGATGAGTGTGCCAAAAAAGATTATGAACGCCGTGGCTTGGAAGGGTTCGCAGCCATTGCCCCTTTCATTAGCAAAGAAGTAATAAGGGAATGTGCAGAACATTGTTACCATACAAAAGGAATAGGGTCCCTTGCAGCCATTGCTCCATTTATTGAAAAGGAGTTTTTGAATGAACTTGCCTGTGATTCAATCTCAAAAAAGAGAAACAGTGAAATGGCCGGGATTGCCCCATTTATTGATCGAGGAGAAAATAATTGAACGTACTTGAAGCTTATCTGGAAATCAGATAGGCTTTTTTTCTGTGAAAGCATTGTATAAATTTGTAATATTTGAAATAATTGAATATATGAACAACAATGTTCAAAAAAGGAGATAATCCATGAATTTACAATCAGATAAAACTGTTTTATGTGAAAACGATTTAAAGGTATTACTGTCAGAAATTAAGTCAGGCCAAAAAGCGTGGGAGGATATAGATCTTGTAATGGCAGTGAGGTCTATGTGCACTCATATTGGATCAAAGGATTCAGTACTCAGGGATAAATTGATCTACACTTTATTCTTTCAACTGATCATTGAAGATAATCTCCTGGAGTCGGACCTCTTAAAGGAGATGCTTCAAAATTGCCTGAATCATCTATTGTTTTATGGAATAGGAGATAAGGAAACGGATACCGTGTTCACCAGGGCGTTTACCACTCTGCTCATCGCCCTCATCTTATTCAGGGATAATGAAGAAGATTTCCTGTCTCAAATGGAGGTTGATCAGGTGAGAGATCATTTGATCAGGTATATCAACGAAGAAAAGGATGTAAGAGGGTATGTTCCCGAAAAAGGGTGGGCGCACAGCATTGCACATGTGGCAGACGCCTTTGACGAGCTTATAAAAAATCCAAAAATCAACCGTGATCTTTATCCTGAGATCCTCCATCCGATATGGAATAAGATGTTTGTAACAGACAGCGTCTATCTGCACGATGAAGATGAAAGGGTGCTCACACCGATTATTGAAATGCTGAACAGAGGTCTTGAGTCAAGCAAAATAGAGAGTTTAGTAGATGGAATAAAGCTTAAATTGGAGAGAAAAAAGCCAGAGCTTGATGAAGAAAAATACTGGCTCCTGGTTTCCAATACGAAAACATTCTTAAAGAGTTTCTATATAAAGATCAATCACTCATCAAAGTACGATTCCATCCGGGTAAGCATTGAAAAGTGTCTGGGTGCACTTTAGTACCGATGAAGTGGAATAATGAATTTGGCAGGAACAGAGGGATTAACATGTCATATAAATTTGAAAAGATGACTCAAAAAGAAGCGGAAGAGATTGCTTACGGCTGGCATTATGATGGTGAGTATGCCTTTTATAATATGGAAGCGGATAAAGAGGACTTGGCTGAATTCCTAGATCCGCAATTCCGGGGAGAAACAGTGTTCACCGCTCTAAAAGAAGAAGCGGTTGCCGGCTTTCTCAGCATATCCAGGTCTGATGACGGGGTATGTGAGATCGGCCTCGGTATGCGGCCGGACTTGACCGGGAACGGGAAGGGAACGGACTTTTTGAAAGATGGGCTGTCCTTTGTCATCAATCAATTTAAACCGAATAAAATCACCTTATCGGTTGCGGCATTTAATCAAAGGGCTATAAAGGTATACATGAAGAATGGTTTCACAGCCATTGATAAGTTCATGCAGGATACGAACGGCGGTACATATGAATTTCTGCGTATGGAATCTAATGTTAAATGAAGGTATTTTTTTATAGGGGGATAACATGAATTTCAAAAAAGAAGAGTATGATCTTGCCTGCTCAGAGGAATTTGACTTAGAGGGATTCGAAGATATAGAGGAATTGGCTGCCCGGTGCAAGTTTTCGAACTGTAGCCACACCGCAGAACCGCAATGTGCTGTTCAAAAATCCATTATTGACGGATTACTCTCGAAAGATCGATTCATTGCCTATTACCGCGAAAAAAATGAAGCCCTGCATGTGGCTAAAGAGAAGAACAAAACAAAAGCAGTCGATTATATGAAACAGAGAAAACTTTTTCAGGAACCTATCATAAAATCAAAGGAGTAAATGGGATGAATCTGGGAAATCCAATTGCTTCCGGCAATACTGCGAGCATCTATCTGGAAGAGGGCAATGTAATCAAGATCTTTAATGAACTGCTGCCTTGCGGAGAGGCTGGGTATGAAGCGGATAAACAGAAGCTGGCCTATTCGGCCGGCCTTCCGGTACCCAAAATCCTTGAGGTAAAAAAGATAGAGGGAAAGCAAGCGATCATAATGGAGTATGTGCAGGGAAAAACATTGGGAGAACTTATATCAGACTCTCCTGGGGATACCGGGCATTACATGGATCTCTCTGTTGACATACAGCTAAAAATTCATTCAATGAAAATTGATGGGCTTGAACCCATGAAAAGGAAATTAGCGAATCAAATCAAAGGTGCGGGGGAATTATCACAAAGGCTTAAAGATGTCTTAATAAATAAATTAGAGAAGATCACATTCGAGGGAAGACTTTGCCACGGTGATTTTCACCTGAATAATTTAATCATGTCCGAAGGTGGATCCGTAACCATCATCGACTGGATCGACTCGAGCAGCGGGGATATACGAGCAGATGCATACCGTACCTATCTGCTTTATTCACAGATATCATTGGAACTGGCCGAATTATATTTAAGGTCCTATTGTCAGAAAAGCGGTTTATCAAAAGAAGAAATCTTCATTTGGGCCCCAATCGTAGCCGGGGCAAGACTATCCGAAAGCGTCTCGAATGAAAATAGCCAACGGCTTCTTGCCATTGTAAATAAATACTGCCCTTAAAGAAGAAGGCCGTCCCGGAGTGGTTACCGAAAACCACTCCGGGATGTTTTTTTATTTATCATTGACCAGTGTGGTCAAAAGGAGTAATATAGAATTGACCACACTGGTCAATGACTTGTCCATCAGAAGGAGGGCTTGTTTTATATTGTTTAAGACATTGAATATCGATACTGAAAAAGAAGACAGGATTATCAACGCAGCGACAAAAGTTTTTGCCGAGAACGGATATAAGCGTGCTTCCACGAATGCGATTGTGAAGGAAGCCGGTATTTCGAAAGGAATTTTATTTCATTATTTTAAAAGTAAAAAAGAATTGTATTTATCCCTTTATGAGCACCTATCGGATATGTTTGCAGAAAAGATTTATGACCGGATTGACATGGAAGAACGGGATATTTTTGAAATCATCCGTCAAGTGTCGGTCATTAAGTTCGAGCTGTTTTCTACTTACCCTGATTTAATCAATTTCCTGAACAGTGTTTTTCATGAAATTGATCCTGAAGTCAAAAATGAAGTCGATAAGATAAGGGAAAACTTGACCGGGAGCAGTTTTTCTAAATTGTTCAGCAATATTGATGCAGGGAAATTCCGTAAAGGCATCGACGTCGGCAAGGCCATTCAGGTGATTTATTGGACATTCGAAGGTTTTGCAAATCAGCAGCAGGCAAAGGCAAGTTCGATGTCGGTTGCAGACATTTACAAAGAAGATATCCTCGCAGAGCTCGATTCATATACCGAGCTATTGAAAAAATCATTTTATAAATAATCTTTTAAGGAACAGGGAGGCGGCAGGCATGAATGTAATTGAAATCAATGGGCTGACAAAAACATATGGCTCATCGAGGGGGATAAACAATATCAGCTTCAATGTGGAGGAAGGTGAAATCTTTGGATTCATCGGTCCGAATGGGGCGGGCAAGTCCACTACCATCAGAACCCTTCTTTCCTTGATCAAGCCGACAGGCGGGAGGGCTGCCATATTTGGGAAGGACTGTGTTGAGCATGCACCGGAAATTGCAAAAGATGTTGGTTATCTGCCTTCAGAAGTTTTCTACTATGACAATATGAAGGTGATGGACCTGCTGAAATATTCCGCGAGTTTTTACAAGAAAGATTGCAGCGCCCGAATCAATGAGCTGGCATCCAAACTTGATCTTGATCTCACAAAAAAAATCGATGACCTTTCACTGGGTAATAAAAAGAAGGTCGGCATCATCCAGGGACTGCTTCATGAACCTAAGCTGATCATCCTTGACGAACCCACATCAGGACTCGACCCGCTCATGCAGCAGACTTTCTTTGATCTATTGAAAGAAGAAAACCGAAAAGGAGCGACTATTCTTTTTTCCTCACACATCCTCAGTGAAGTGCAGCGCATGTGCGACAGGGTGGCAATCATTAAAGAAGGTGAAATTGTCCAGGTTGAAAAAATCAGCACACTCAAGGAAAACAATCATAAGAAGTTTAAAATCGAAGTGAAAAACGAAGTGGAGTCATCCTATTTTGACATGCCGGGTGTGAATAATCTTGAGACAAACGGTCATCATATCAGCTTCTTGTTCAGGGGCGACATTAATGAAGTGATGAAGAAAATCGCTGAAATCGACATTGACAATCTGTGGATTGAAGAGCCTGATCTGGAAGAAATCTTCATGCATTATTATGAGAAGGAGGCGTGATCCTCCATGAATATATATCTGTATGAACTGAAGGCGTACCGTAAGAATACGATTATGTGGATACTTGCGCTTGTGGGGCTAGCACTTTTGTTCATGTCGATGTTCCCGCCGATCGCAAAGGAAATCGACGAATTCAAGAAGGCGCTGGAAGGTTTTCCGGAAGGTGTACGGAAAGCTTTGGGGCTCCAGGTTGAGACCATCGGGTCCGTCAATGGGTACTATTCATATACATTCCTTTATATAGCGCTTTGCGGGGCCATTCAGGCAATGACCCTAGGAATATCGATTGCTTCTAAAGAAATACGAGAAAAAACCGCGGATTTTCTGTTAACTAAGCCAGTGACACGTTCAAAGGTGTTGGTTTCGAAATTACTCGCGGCGTTAACCAGTCTTGCAATTACGAACATCGTGTATGTTGCAGCAGCAGTGGCGATTGCCAATCTGGTAGCGAATGAAGAGTTTAGTTTGACTGCTTTTCTATTAATCTCTCTGAGCCTCTTCGTCATCAGTATGATCATGTTTGCATTAGGTACGGTGCTGGCAGTTCTTTTTCCAAAAATAAAATCCGTTGTCAGCGTTTCACTTGGTGTAGTGTTTGGGTTCTTCGTATTGGGCATGGTTGCCGGCTTGGAGGAAACAGGCCGTTATCTGTCTCCATTCAAGTATATTGATTATGCGTATGTGATGAGAGAAGAGACCTATGAGTGGGAGTTCATGATCGTAGGCGGGGCTATCATCCTGCTTTGTTTTATTATCAGCTTCATCGTGTATAAGAAAAAGGATATTCATACGGTATAGAAGGAGGTGTTGTTCGTGAATATGTATTGGAGAGAAATGAAAGCGCACCGTAAATCGTTGATCATCTGGTGCATCGGTATGTCGGCGCTTATTGCCGCAGGGATGAGTGAATTTGGTGCTTTCACTTCTTCAGGCCAGTCGATGAATGACTTGATGGAAAGCATGCCGAAAGCCATGCAATCCTTTATGGGCGGAGGCGGTTTGGATCTATCAACGGCAATCGGATACTATGGTTTGCTGTTCCTTTACATCATCCTCATGGCAACGATTCATGCAGCGATGCTTGGCGCAACGATCCTTTCTAAAGAAGAAAGGGATAAGACAGTGGAATTTTTATTTGTGAAGCCGGTGACCCGGAGGAAGGTAGTAGCAGTGAAGATGCTGGCGGCAGCGACAAATGTGCTGATCCTGACACTTGTAACATGGGGAGTTTCCATCTTGATCGCAGGACATTACAGCGAAGGAGAAAACGTAACAGGCAGCATCGGAAGGCTGATGCTGGGGATGCTGATTCTTCAACTGCTGTTCATAGTTACAGGAACTGTTGTAGCTGCCGTGAGTAAACGGCCCGGTAAAGCTTCAGTCATTGCAACCGGTATTCTGCTTGCCGCTTTTTTCTTGTCATTTGCGATTGATTTAAGTGAAAAGCTGGAGGCGTTGAAATTCCTAACTCCGTTTAAATATTTTGAAGCCAGAAACATTTTAGACGGCGGTCTGGAACCTGCTTATGTCATTCTGTCTGCCCTGTTGACCATACTATTCGGCACTGCGACATTCTGGTTCTATAAGAAGCGTGATTTAAAGGTTTAGAGGTAGGTGAATGGACGTCAAAACAGGCAAACTCGGGTTTGCCTGTTTTTTTACTATAAAAAACTGCCAGGCGATGGAATAACCCACACGAAAGGCAGTTGAAAATTAACTATTGATAATCCATTGTAAGTGTAATAGAATAAAACAGAAACGCTTTTATAAAAGGGGTGATTAGCACACTTCCTCAATAATAATTATATAACATACGAGCTTGTTGTGTCAACCTTATAGTTTTAAAAAAAGGAGTGCTTAAATGAATCCTCAAATGCGCCAGGAACAAGACCGCGTCAAACGTGTAATTGAAATCATTGATGAACAGATAAAAATCCTCGAAAATGATACCGGCCGGCGTCAGGATGAAGTCGTAGAAATCCGCAGGAACTTCTGGGATGAAGTGAAGATCAATACGGATACATTCGATGATTTTCTTGAGACAGTGTTAAGTTTGAGGCAGCAGGCACAAGTCCTGACTGTTAGTCAAAGTACGCACAGGCAGGCGGTGAAAAAACTGTCATCCCTCCGTCGAATGAAGGAAAAACCATATTTCGGCCGCATTGATTTTCATGAAGAAGGGGAAACGTCCAATGAGGATATATATATTGGAATAGGGTCGCTGACTGACAAAACAGGAGAGGATTTTCTTGTTTATGATTGGCGTGCCCCTATTTCGAGTGTGTACTACGATTATCCCCCAGGACCTGCAGAATTCGAAACACCTGGCGGCACGATAGAAGGGGAATTGATGAAAAAGTGGCAATATATCATAAAAGACGGGACATTGGAATCCATGTTCGATACGAGCCTCACAATCGGGGATGAAGTCCTGCAGCAGGTGCTCGGGAAGAGGACCGACAACTATATGCATAACATCGTCGCCACCATCCAGCAAAAACAAAACCAGATCATCAGGCATGACAGCGGGAGGCTGCTCATTGTCCACGGAGCAGCAGGCAGCGGCAAAACTTCTGCAGCCCTTCAAAGAATAGCCTATTTGCTCTATAAATACCGGAATAACCTGCATGCAGATCAAATTATCCTGTTCTCCCCGAATGCCATGTTCAGCAGCTATGTGTCCAATGTACTGCCGGAACTAGGTGAGGAAAATATGGAACAGGTGACGTTCCAGGATTATCTGAACCACCGTCTCAGTGATGAATTTGATGTGGAAGATCCATATCAACAGCTTGAATATGTACTGCTTCATAAAGAAGACGACAAATACAATGTCCGGACAAATGCTATTATGTTCAAAGCATCAAACCAATTCTTCGAATTGATTAAATCCTACAGGCACTCCCTCGAAAAGGCCGGTATGATATTCAAGGGAATCAGGTTCAGAGGTGAATCAATCGTCACTAGTGAACAGATCTCGGAACGCTTTTATTCTTATGAACCAACCATTAAATTCCACAATCGGATCGAGTTGCTGACCGATTGGCTGAAAGACCAGCTGAAAGCAGCAGAGAAGCGGGAACGGACGAAGCCGTGGGTGGAAGAAAAAATCGAACTGCTGAGTAAAGAGGAATATCAAAAAGCGTTCAAATATCTAAACAGAAAAAACGATCCGAAAGAAGGGTCATTCAGAAACTATGACGAGGAGAAAGAAGCACTGACCCGGATGATCGTCAGAAAGAGATTCAGGGGACTGCGAAGAAAGATAGAAAATCTCCAATTTATTGATACAAAAGCAATATACAAACAACTATTCACAAATCCATCAATCATAGAACCCTTGACGGAGGATGCCCTTCCGGAAGATTGGGATGACATGAGCCGCTTCACAGCGGAGATGCTTTCACAAGGGAAATTGAACTACGAAGATGCAACCCCCTATCTCCTGTTAAAGGAATTGATCCTTGGCTTTCAAATGAATACTTCGATCAAGCATGTAATCATTGACGAAGCCCAGGACTACTCTCCATTTCAATTTGAGTTCCTTAAAAGGCTTTTTCCTGCGGCGAAAATGACCGTACTCGGGGATTTTAACCAGGCGATCTTTGCCCACGCAAGGGAACATGTAAATTTCGAAACCTTGCTGAGCCTTTACGGGGAAGGGGAAACAGACACGATTTTATTGACGCAAAGCTATAGATCCACTAAGCCCATAATTGAATTCACCCGCGGACTGGTACCGCCTGATCGTGAAATCGAGGCTTTTGAACGGGAGGGTGAAACTCCTTCTTTGACCAAAGTGGAGAATCGGAGCGTGCTTCATCAACATATTGAACGGACGATCGAGGAGCTTAAAAAAAGTGGGTACCATTCTATTGCGGTCATATGTAAATCAGCTGCTGAAAGCGAAAATGCGTATTCCGGCCTTACTGGTGTAAAAGATTTAAAAATCATGAAGGCCGGTGCACTCCAATACGAACAGGGGGTGGTTGTGATCCCGACCTACTTAGCCAAAGGAATCGAATTTGATGCCGTGATCATTTACGATGCCTCATCCCGTCAGTACGGAGACGAGAGCCTGCGCCGCTTATTTTATACCGCTTGTACCAGGGCGATGCATGAACTTCATATGTTTAGCGTTGGTGAACCGACTCCTTTTATTGAAAATAATACCGATTACAAGCTCATAGAATAGAGTGAACAAATCGAAGGCACGTCCCGGTCTGACTGCGAGCGTGCCTTCTCCTATTTTTATGAGTAAAATTCATTGTAAACCCATCGTTCCTCTGCTAGAATCAACAAAGATTTAGTTACAAGCAGACGGAAAGGTGTTTAATCATGAATCCACAACCAACAGGAAAAGAACGGATCGGGCTCGCATTCCTTCTGGGTATGCTCGGCATCCTTGGTCCTTTGAATATTGATATGTATCTGCCGAGCTTTCCGGGAATAGCGGCTGACTTGCATGCCAGTGCCTCCATGGTGCAGCTCAGCCTGACTGCATGCCTGATCGGGCTGGCTGCAGGGCAGATTGTCATCGGGCCTGTCAGTGATGCCCAGGGTAGAAGAAAGCCTCTATTAATCTCTATTTTTTTATTCGCATTATCGTCCATTCTGTGTGCACTTTCACCGAATATTGTCGTTCTTATTGCCGCACGTTTCATCCAGGGCTTCACTGCTTCAGCGGGGATCGTCCTTTCACGTGCGGTGGTACGGGATGTGTTCAGCGGGAGGGAATTGACTAAATTCTTCGCGTTGTTAATGGTGATTAATGCAACAGCACCAATGATCGCTCCGATTACAGGAGGAGCGATCCTGTTGCTGCCGTTTGCTTCGTGGCACACGATCTTCTATTTTCTTGGACTAGTAGGATTTGTGATCGTCGCAACGATTGCATTGAAGCTGAAGGAGACCCTGCCGGCTGGAAAAAGGATTCCGAGCTCTATCGGCGCTTCGCTTAAAACGATGGGGAGCTTGTTGACGGATAGGTCCTTTATCGGTTACGTGCTCACGATCGGACTCATTCACGGCGGAAGCTTTGCCTATGTTGCCGGCACACCGTTTGTGTATCAGGGGATTTATGAAGTATCTCCTCAAGCCTTCAGCATTCTATTTGGCATCAATGGTCTTGCCATCATTTCGGGCAGTTTCATGATCGGGAAATTCAGCGATTTCGTGCCCGAGAGAAACCTGCTCCGGATCGCCGTGATTACAGCAGTAAGCGCGACAACCATCATACTGATCGCCACGATCATCCAGGGGCCGCTGGCTACACTGGTCATTCCGATCTTTATTTATATGACTTCAATGGGCATGATTTTGACAAGTACTTTCACTCTCGCCGTGGAAAAACAGGGACATCGTGCCGGAAGCGCAAGCGCCATGCTTGGCATGCTCCCGCTTGTCATCGGATCCCTCGTAGCACCACTTGTCGGCATTGATGAAACTACCGCTGTACCGATGGGGGCAGTACTTTTTTCGACATCTCTCCTTGGTTCAATCGCGTTCTTTACACTCACCGGGAAACGTGAAGCGAAGCGGGACGGGGGGACAGGAACCGCGTCCCGGTAACTTTTGGTCTAAAGCTGCCGATTGGGTGTGTTTGTCGGTGGAATATTAAATGATTTGTGGTAAAAAGATCAAATGTGAATCTCATTTAAGATTATTTTAGAGGAAAGTCTGGATTTAAGAGGGCCATTGAAACGTATTTTTATGAAGTGTGCGAGAGTTACGTTCCATTTTCCAGATTTATGATCCATTTTACGAAAATACGTTCCATTTGCAGGATTTATGATCCAATTTCCAAAAATACGTTCCATTTTTCGATTTTATGATCCTTTAATAATAATTCTAATGTAGGGCAGATGCTCAGGTCCGCCCGCCGATCAGCACAGAAGAGACTAACAGCTTAGACAGTAGAAAAACCCAGAACCAAACGGATCTGGGGTTTTTTACCTATCAACCTGACGCCTATTCCTCCCACCATTTCTCTTCGGGGTAAGGCCCTCCATTCAAAACGACCGTTTCACCGATCATCGGAGTAAGAATTTGCACTCCTTCTTTCTGACCGGCTTTTGTCACACGCTCAATCGGGTCTGTCCAGTCATGGAATGATAGAGTGAAGGCCCCCCAGTGGATTGGGAGAAGCAGCTTGCCTTTTACATCTTTATGGGCCTGGATGGTTTCTTCAGGAACCATGTGAATGCCAGCCCATCTGTGATCGTATTGACCGCATTCCATCAAGGTCAGATCAAATGGCCCAAACCGCTCGCCTATCTCCCTGAAATGGGGACCGTATCCGCTGTCTCCGCTGAAAAAGATGGTTGATTCACTTCCTTTAATGATCCAGGAACTCCATAATGTGCTGTTCCTGTCATGCAGACTCCTTCCGGAAAAATGCCTTGCAGGCGCAGCAGCCAATGTGAGCTCCTGAAATTCCACTTCACTCCACCAGTCAAGTTCGGTGATGCTGTCCGGGTCGATGCCCCACCGTTCAAGGTGACTTCCCACCCCGATCGGAACGAAATAATGCCGGACTTTAGCCCGCAGCTTTTGAATGGTCCCGTAATCCAGATGATCATAATGATCGTGTGAGAATAGAACAGCGTCGATTACCGGTAGATCTTTTATTGAAAAAGGTAATCCCCGGCTGAATCTTTTACCTCCTAATCCGAGGAAAGGGGAAGGGCTGTCACCGAACATCGGATCAAGTAGGATCAGCTTTCCATCAATGTCGATCATACATGCAGAATGCCCGAACCATGTCACATTCGTTTTATTGGAAGGGTGGTCCAACATAGGGAAATTTATGTTTGGAAGGCTGTCCCCGGGCTTCAAGTCCCCATTTTTCCTCACCACATCCCGGATCATGGTCAATGAAGATTTCAAGTCCGTATTCATTGAAGTTGGGATTGTATTTTTAAATGAGCCATTAGAAAATTGCGGTGAAAATTCCACCCTGTTTTTAGCGGGTTTCCTGCCGAAAGCGGGGTGCAGTTTGAACAGTAGATAAATGAACAGTACCAGCACGCATATGAAAAAAAGAGTGATCATTCAGGTATCCCCTTTTGATTTAGTAACTTTACTATCTCAAATTATCATTACCGTGTCCAAAATGGGAATGCATCAATATGAATTAATATGATTAATCCGTAAGTTCTTCATACCACAACCTTGTTTCCTCGGGCGATCCGCCATTAATGAATAGATGTTGACCTTCCACTTTCACATATATATAAGGAGATTCTTTTTTGATGAATAACAGGCTTCTTCCGTAATCTTTGACCTTGAATACGCCCTTAGCCTTCGTTGAAAGCCCAAATCCGTTAATTTTCCATGTGACATCCGGCATCTCATCGAGCAGTTCGACCGTTTCGATTTTGTCCTTATCCCACGTATCACCATACATGCCCGTAATCTTGAAAGAATCATTGGATACAATCAATTCATTTTTTTGGTAACCGATGAAAGTGAGACCGCCGATAAACGCAAACACAGCGATCATTAGGATGGAACTGATCCAGTAGCTTCGCTTTCGTTTGCGTGGTACCTCATATCTTGAAAGATAGATCATCCCGCCCATCAGGAATATCAGCATGAAGCCGAATTGAACCTCCATTGTAAAAGTGAAGGAAGTGAAAGACAATGGAAGAAGTAAGAGCATTCCCGTGGCAGTTAAAAGCAGCAGCGTGCCGTTCTTCTGGGGGTACCCATTCCTGATCAGTTCTGCTTTTTCTTCCTCGGACCTGCCGGCAAATCCTGAAATCAATTCATATACCTTTTTAAATCGTATTGCCCATCCAAGTACCGAAAATAGGGCAATGATAAACAATTGAATGCCAATAAGGAGCATCATGTCCATTCCTCCAATGTGAATGATATCTTTATTAATTAATACGAAGATGTAATATAAATGGTTTCAAGTTATGTAATTTTATACTGAAGTATGTTTGAGCGGATAAGAATGAAATATGGTACGTTATAGATACTGAGTCATATTTAAAAAGGGGGAGATCACAAGTGAACAACCGAATTACCATTGATCAGGAACTGCTATCAGAATTACAGCAGCAGACTGAAGTGTTTTGGCCAAATCCAAAGCTCTCATCATTCAAGCGATCAGAGTCAGAGGACATAGTAGAAGCAGAACAAAGGCTTGCAAGATTTGCCCCGTACATAAAAGAAGTATTTCCGGAAACCAGAAACACTGATGGCATTATCGAGTCACCCATTATTAATCTTTCTGAAATGCAGCAGAGGCTGCAAACACATTTTCACACAAATATTCCAGGGAAACTGATGTTAAAGTGCGACAACGAGCTGCCGATAGCGGGATCGATCAAGGCACGCGGCGGCATTTATGAAGTATTGAAGCTTGCTGAAACACTGGCATTGGAACACGGACTGATTCACGAGACGGAAGATTACTCAAAAATGACAGGGGAATCCTTCAGAGAATTTTTTTCTCAATACTCGATAGCAGTAGGCTCGACAGGGAATCTTGCCCTCAGTATCGGTATGATGGGTGCAGCTCTTGGTTTCAAAGTCACCGTCCATATGTCGCAGGATGCAAAGCAATGGAAAAAAGACCTTCTAAGAGAAAAAGGTGTCAACGTCGTAGAACACGAAAACGATTTTTCTCATGCTGTCGAACAGGGCAGGAATCAGTGTTCGAAAGATCCATCATGTTATTTTATAGATGATGAAAATTCGCGGGATTTGTTCATGGGATATGCGGTGGCAGCATTGAGACTGCAAAAGCAATTCAAACAAGAGGGTATTGAAATAGATAAAGACCATCCTCTGATTGTCTACCTGCCATGCGGAGTCGGCGGGGGGCCAGGGGGAGTAACGTACGGTTTGAAACATGTATTCGGGGACGATGTTCACTGCTATTTTGCTGAGCCGGTGAATTCACCATGCATGCTCCTTGGTCTCTCGACCGGTAAACATGAAGAGATCGCTGTACAGGACATTGGTCTTAGCAATATGACAGAAGCTGACGGACTTGCAGTCGGCCGCCCGTCTGCACTCGCCGGCAGAATGGTGGAAAAGATCCTGAACGGTGTTTACACCGTAAGCGATGAGAACCTTTATAAAATGCTGGCTCTATTATATGGCTCAGAGTCCATTTCCCTTGAACCATCCGCCCTGGCAGGCATGCTCGGTCCGGTGCAGTCCCGGCTCAGATCGCACCTTGAGTCGCTCTCACTTACGCAAAAACAGTTATCCCGGGCTACACATCTTGTATGGGCAACAGGAGGGAACCTGGTCCCGCACTCCATCATGAATGGTTATATCGCTAAAGGCAGGGGACTGCTCTAACCGGGACATAACTATCCCGGCCGTGAAAGTTTAATGAAACTTGATGCTGGGAGAACGATTATTGACAATAAATGGACTCCGGCATATAATGATGATGTGAATTTAATCTTTGTATAGCAAAGGGAGTATGTAATATGTTAGGTGTCGTTCTTAACTAACCGTGAAATGAATACGGACATTTTGCCGGCTTCCACTCTTTCATAAAAAAGGGCGGAATGTACGCTTATTTAACTGTGCCTGCAAAATGTAGTTAAGAACAATGGTCATAGCCTGTACATCCCTTATTTTAGGAGAGCTGTGTCTTTTGTGCACAGCTCTTTTTGTGTGCAGAAGTACGTGGGGCGCTTTTTTTAGCGCTCTCCAAAATAGGCCCTTTGTATACAAGTCGTGAAGACCACAATGGACATTGTTCTGTCTGTTGTGGTCTATTTTTTATTTATTGGAGGAGAAAACATTGAACGAACGAACATTTCAAACATTGGAATTTCACAAGGTGAAACAGGAGCTGTCGAACTTCGCCCTGACAGAAGAAGGAAAAGCAGTATTGTTGAATATGATGCCGTCTGTCAATAAACGACAGATCGAAATGCGGCTGGAGGAGGTGACCGAAGCGGTAAGGATACTTGAAAAAAGTGCTAGTGTACCGATCCATGGCATGGATGGAGTGGAGAAAATCATGGCCAGCCTGAATAAAGGTGTTCCTTTAAGACCTGATGGATTAACAAAACTGTATATCTTCCTTGATACAAGCAAAAAGTTAAAGAAATATATGGCCGATAAGCAATTCCTTGCTCCCAGGGTGTCTGCATATGTTTACTCCATTGAAGACATACCGGAAGTCGCAGATGAAATCAATCGCTGCATCCGAAACGGCAGGGTGGATGATTATGCGAGCAGGGAGCTGCTGCGGTTACGGAAACAGCTCGCCATTCAAGAGGAAAGGCTGAAGGACAAAGTCCAATCAATCGTTAAGTCGGCCAAATACAGATCACTGCTGCAGGAAGCTATCGTGAGCCAGCGGAATGGCAGGTATGTGATTCCCGTAAAGAAGGAATACAGAGGAAAGGTGAAAGGGTCGGTGCTGGATTCATCTGCATCAGGCTCGACGCTCTATATCGAACCAGAGGAATTGAGCGTGCAGCAGGATCAGCTTCTTCTGTATAAACTTCAGGAAGAACAGGAAATCGAGAACATCCTTTGGGCACTGACTGGGCTGATTCAGACATATGAACAGCAGCTCAAGCTGGCCATCGAAACGATGGTTCATTATGATGTCCTTTTTGCCAAGGCTAAATACAGCCGCGCAATTGACGGAGTGAGTGCGGCTGTCAACGAGCATCATTACATTGGCTTGAAGAATGCAGTCCATCCTCTGCTTGGTAAAGGGGCGGTGCCACTGACCATAGAGATGGGGGACTCGTATCATGCTTTGGTGATCACAGGACCGAATACGGGAGGGAAGACCGTCGCCATTAAGACCGTTGGACTGCTCACCCTTATGACTCAGTGCGGTCTTCAAATCCCTGCCGATAAGGGCAGTGAAATCAGTATTTTTGATAAAATCTTGCTTGATATCGGCGACGGGCAAAGTCTTGAGCAGAACTTGAGTACTTTCAGCTCCCACTTAAAAAACATCATCGAAATTCTAAAGGAAACGAATGACCGTACCCTTGTGCTGCTTGATGAACTCGGTTCAGGTACGGATCCGCAGGAAGGTATGGGGCTGGCGACTGCGATCCTCGATCAATTATATGAAAAGGGAGCGACCCTGCTCGCGACCACTCATTACAGTGAAATCAAGCATTTCGCTGAAGAACACGAGGGTTTCATAAACGGGAGCATGGAATTCAACATTGAAACACTTAGACCGACTTACAGGCTCATCGTTGGAAAAGGAGGGGAGAGCCAGGCGTTCTCCATTGCCCTGAAGCTCGGCATGCATCCTTCCATCATTGAAAAAGCGCATAATATTACCTACCGGGAAACCAAAGTGTACAGCAATGATGAACAGGATATTCATGTAAAGAAAGAAATGGAAAAACAAATCATCGTGAACAAGCATAAAAGAAGAGATCGCAGGAATAAGGCACAAGTCAAGCCGTCGGTACAGCAGTTTTCAAAAGGGGATAATGTAAAAGTATCACCAGGCGGAGATTTCGGCATCATTTACAAAGGACCGGACGACAAGGGACGCTGCATTGTACAAATCAAGGATGAAAAACATGAAATTCCGCATAAACGGTTATCCCTTTATATTTCAGCTGCAGAACTGTACCCGGAAGACTATGATTTTGACATCATTTTCGAAAGTAAAGACAATCGGAAGAAAGATAAACTGATGGGAAAAAAGTTTGTGGAAGGATTGACGATAGATAGGGAATAAGAATAAGAAGTACCGGGCAGGGATGAACCCCTGACCCGGTACTTCTTATTCCTTATCCAACAATTGAAATAATATATATTTCTCATCCTTTGTTTTCGCAACGAGATATTGATCTTGACCCTTTACCCTGAAAATACTGGATCCTTTTGCTAGTGTGTTTGATGAAAAGTTGTCTACCGGATGATATTCCTCATTTATCTGTTTCTTGATCTTTCCAAGTTCATCCCCAAGGATCACCCTTTTTTTCGTATCAATTCTTAAGTATTCTTTTCCTTCAACCACCATCATTGGTCCATATCCGCATAACTCGTATTTTTCCTCTTTACCGATACTGCAGGCACTCATTATCAACATCGTAAGAATACATAATGCCAGTTTCTTCATCCTTATCCCCTTCCATTAACGGTATAGTCATAAATATTCCTACTTGTCTTCATACATGCTGATTTCTTCAGCCGTTCAAAAATGTAAGTAAAAGAATCTATGAATAAAGAAATATTTGGTATAATCACTTTATAATACATCCAATGAAAAAGAAGGCAGGGAAGTTTGATGTATACGCCAAAAGAAAGAGAACAGTATTTTACAAGGACCATCCGCACTCTGGAACTATCTGAAAATATCGAAGGAGTCGTCCAGCTTGGATCAGGGGTGGCAGGGTATAAGGATGAACTGTCGGATATTGATTTGATGGTGGCGGCTCCGTCAATTGCCGATCTGGGGGAAGCAATGTCTTTCTTGCAAAAGCATTTTATGACTATCGATTCTGTTTACATAAAAATATTACAGTTAAGAAAGAATATTTACCTGATTATCGCTTTTTTGAAGAATGGACTGGAATTTAATGTTTCCGTCCTTCCCAGGGAGTTATTGAGTGTTAAATCACCACTATGGAAGGTAGTAGTAGATAAAACTGGTAATATATCTGCAAGAATGAAAGATGCCCAGAAACAAT
Organism: Rossellomorea oryzaecorticis; assembly: GCF_045897515.1. NCBI lineage: Bacteria > Bacillati > Bacillota > Bacilli > Caryophanales > Bacillaceae > Rossellomorea > Rossellomorea oryzaecorticis. The sequence goes on from NZ_JBJOSA010000013.1 coordinate 105,738, forward strand.
TTGAACAATCTGACTATGCGTTCAGTGATGATATCGCATTTGATTTTATGTACAGTATGAGGAAATTCCAGACAGAACTGAAGCGCAGCAATATGATTTATGCCTTGAAAATGCTCGAAACAATGAGGGAACATACCCTGCAGCTCCAAACTTTGATCGAAGGCAAGAAGCTCCATCAGTTCAAGGCGTTCGAGACACTCCAGACGGAATTTATAAGTGAATATCTCAGTACTTACCCCGGGCAGGTCACAGAGGAGCAATTACAAAAAGCAGCTCAAAGATTACAAGATTTATTTATGGACACGATATGCCGAAGCAAGAAACATAGATTGGACGAAAGACTCAACAGTATCCTCCTATAAGAAAACACACCGCCAAAAATCGGCGGTGTGTTTTTGCGAAAAATTTCATTAAAATGGATTCGTTGCCCATTGCAGTGACTGCTTGATAAAAATACGCGGATGCAGTTTCAGCTGCGCTACCATATGTTCAGCCAGATCTTCCGGCTGCATATACTTTTCCGTGTCCGCTTCATCCAGTTCATCCCCGAACGTAAGGTCTGTGGCGACAAGACTTGGGTTCAATGTCATCACACGTATGTTATGCTTCCGTACTTCCTGCATCAGGGCCTCGGTCATTCCCTGGACAGCAAATTTCGATCCGCTGTAGGCGGTACTGCCGGCAGTGCCTTTTAAACCGCTGCTTGACGATATATTGATGATATCCCCCCGGTTCTTTTCTATCAGTTGTGGCAGGACGGCGCGCGTGACATAATAAGTCCCAAATACATTCACTTCAAACGTCCTTTTCCAATCTTCCGGATCGATTTCTAAAAAATCCCCGTACGTGCCGATACCGGCGTTGTTGATGAGGATATCCGCGGAACCCAATTCATCCTGGAGCGACGCAACTGCCTTTTCCACCTGATCCATTTCAGATATATCCGCCGCAGCCACACTGGCCTTTACACCCAGTGCTCTCGCTTCTTCCGCGACTTGTTTCAAAGCGCTTTCGGTTCGGGCAATCAATCCTACATGGACTCCCTCTCTTGCAAGTTCCAATGCCGTCGCTTTCCCGATGCCTCGTCCGGCTCCTGTAATATACGCAATCTTGCCTTGAATCATTTGTGCCATCCTGGTTACCCCTTTCAGCTTAAGTATCAGGTATAAGTCTACGGGGCAGATAGTGGAGAAGCAAATAATCCAACTTAATAACACGATGCTTTCTTGAAGTTCTGTCTTACAAAAAAATTTTGACATTTGAAATCTTTGCTAAACCGCGATAATAATCCTTCAACAATCCGTAATATGTAAAAGGGTCCATTTTCGTCAATTTAGCAGGACTATTTCCGCCGCTTCACGAACCTAAAGATTCAAAGGATCATTCTATTCTAAGGGGAAGGGGGCTAAAAGCCAGAATTTGTCTTTTATTTTCTGAATGTTCCATCTATTTTACGTATTGTAAGTCTATTTCATCACATCATGGACAGAGTGTCTAATGAATCATATGATTTTTCAAACTACAATGATGGTAACCACTCGTCAGTAGTTGAGTTGGGGTTAGGCAGAATCAAGCACTAATAATGGCAGCAAAAGGCATTGAAGTAATTAGTTTATTAACCATCAAATTATAATTTTAGGGGTGTTAACACTATGTCCATCAATAGGGAAAGATTAAAGCAGCACCTGGAGGAACTCGCCGAAATTGGAAAGATCGGAGAAACCGGTGTCTGCCGTCTGGCTCATTCAAAAGAAGACCGCCAGGCAGTGGAGATAGTAAAGGGCTGGATGGAAGATGCGGGATTGACTGCAAGAATCGATGGCTTTGGAAACTTGATAGGCCGGCTGGAGGGATCTGAACCCGAACTCCCGATTCTCATTCTCGGTTCTCATATAGATTCCCAGCCATACGGGGGAAGATTTGACGGGACAGCAGGTGCACTCGGGGCGATTGAAGTCGTACATAGCTTGAAGGAGAACGGAATAACACCGGCACGCACAATAGAAGTGATCTGTTTCTCGGATGAGGAAGGGAGTCGTTTTAACAAGGGGATCTTTGGAGTCCGGGGATTGGCAGGAATGATTGAAGAAGGTGAATTGGAACGAAAGGATAAGCAGGGGATGACAAGAAGGGAAGCTCTGAAGGAGTTTGGTGTCGAGCCGGATCTTAGCAAGAGTCCGGTCTACCAAAAAGGGGATATTGCCGCTTTCCTGGAGCTGCATATCGAACAAGGCCCTGTCCTTGAGAATGTAAATAAACCAGTCGGAATCGTTTCCGGGATCTCCGGTCCTATCTGGCTGACGGTCACCCTCGAAGGGTTCGCCGGCCACGCAGGTTCGGTTCCGATGAAAATGAGGCAGGATGCGCTTCTCGGAGCATCCGATATCATTACAAAGTTTGACAGGCTTGTAAAAACAGAAGGCACTGATACAACAGTCGGGACAGTGGGCAGTATGCAAGTTTTCCCGAATTCAAGAAACATTATTGCTGAAAAGGTTGAGTTCACAGTCGACTTAAGGGATATCGATCTCGAAGCCCGGACAAGGCTGGAAGAAAAACTATATAAAATTATTGAAAAATCTGCAGCTGAATACAAGCTGAAAGTTGACATTAAAGAAGATACCCGCAGTGAGCCTAGATATTGTGCCGACTGGATCAAAGCCATCATGAAAGAAGAAGACGGAAAGCTAGGGCTGGATTCACCAACTTTGATGAGCGGGCCTTTCCATGATGCATTGATTATGTCCTATATCTCTGACTACGGGATGATCTTCGTCCGCTGCGAAAAAGGGATCAGCCATAATCCGCTTGAATTCGCAGAAATGGATGACATAGAAAAAGGGGTTCAACTGTTATATAAAACCGCATTGCGAATCGCTCAAGGGTGAGCCTGGGGGGACTGGTACCTTGACCCGCTTCTACTGAGCAAGGAAGTCCTGGTCAAAGGACTTGTGAGGAAAGACTGTTGGTTATTGATGGAGTAACATCTCTCAGATATGAGTCAGTGTACCTGTCCCCATGACCCGGATGCGAATATATCAGGAGGTGTTGATGTGAGCGCGACGATGCTTTTTATTAATGGGGAAGTGGTTACGGTAGATTCGGTGTTTTCTGTAATGGAAGCCGTGGCCGTAAAGGATAACAAGATTATCGCGGTGGGAACGAATGAAGAAATCCTTGCCCTTAAGGGTGAAGATACTGACATCATAGATTTAGCGGGCAGAAGTGTTCTACCGGGATTTATAGATGCCCATGCCCACCTCGAGCTTTATGGGACAAACAGGCTGGGAGTGAATGGAAAGACAGCTGACAGCATTAGCGAATTAATTGAAAGGTTGAAGGAAAAAGCGAAAACCACCCCGGAAGGAGAATGGATCCGTGGATGGGGCTATAATCAGAATCATTATGCTGAAGGACGGCATCCCACCCGCTGGGATCTCGATGAGGTATCAACGGAGCATCCAATCATCGTTGTCCGGACGTGCGGGCATATTTCCTGTGTAAATAGTAAAGCACTCGAACTGGCAGGGATACATTCTCGGACGGAAGATCCTCCAGGCGGGAAATACGAACGCAAGGCTGGAGAATTGACGGGACTGCTTCTGGAATCTGCTCACATGAATATGTTCCTGTTTGCAAATTATTCCGAGGAAGAGGTTATGCATGGACTGGAACTCGCTTCAAAAGATTTTTTAGTGAAAGGCATCACCAGTGTTCATGATGCCGGAGGCTACGGGCCGGACCACATCCGCTCCCTTTTGAACGCCGTCTCCTCAAAACGGATCAAACAAAGAGTTTATGCCCTGTATGGCTCCCTGCATGACTCCCCTGGAATGGTTGAGATGGGTCTTCAGAGCGGAATAAGGACAGGCCTCGGGGATGAATGGATGAAAATCGGTCCTGCCAAGGTCTTTATTGATGGCAGCAGCAGCGGTCCCACTGCTAAAACAAGGGATCCTTACACAAGTGATCCCAAAGACTCGGGAATCCTATATTTGACACAGGAAGAGTTGAATATGTCTCTTGGAAAAGCCCATCAGGCAGGCTGGCAGATCACAGCGCATGCCATCGGTGACGAAGCCGTCCACATGATGATCGAGGCAGTCAGGTCCGCACTCGAGCACGAACCGAGACAAGACCACCGTCACCGTATCGAACATTCCGGGATGACGCCGCCTGATCTGCTTGTGAAAATGAAAGACCTGAATATCATTCCGATTCCCAACCCTGCATTTATTTATGAGTTTGGGGAGGGATATGTCAGAGATTATGGCGAGCGTGTCAACCACACGTTCCCCTTATGGAGTTTTTCAGAATACGGGATTCCTTTTGCCATTGGTTCCGACAGTCCGATCACAACGGCAGATCCTATTCACGGCATAGTGTCAGCGGTCACAAGAATGTCCAATTCGGGTAAGGAAATCGGCATAGGACAGCGCATCACCGTCCAGGAAGCAATCAAGGCCTATACATGGAACGGTGCATATGCGAGTTTCGAAGAAAACCTGAAAGGCAGCATAGAGCCTGGAAAGCTTGCCGACCTTGTCGTATTGAATGATTCGATTCTGACGTGCGATCATTCGAAACTGCGCGATATAAATGTAGAGCTCACAATTTTAGATGGAAAGATCGAATATGCAGCGAAAAAGGAGGGCGTCATTTGAGTAAAAGTAAATTTACGACTTTATACTGCATTTCCCTGGGAATTCCGTTTTTGCTATTAATCTTCCCGTTTTTTTCACTTGGGAACAGGGCGACACCTGTGGTGATGGGCTTGCCCTTCTCGGTGTTCTGGGTGATTCTGTGGATCATCATTACGTTTTTGATCGTTCTGGCACTCTATCGGATCGATCCCGACAAAGATGAAGAGGAGGCGAACTGATGGCAGATTGGCAGATTGCAATGATCATGATGATAGGCTACCTTGTGGTTGCACTTATCGTTGGAGTGATGGCCGGAAGAGGACATGATAAGACCTCTCTGGATGAATTTACAGTTGCAGGCGGAGGTCTCGGACTGGTTGTCATGTGGTTCTTGATGGGAGGGGCCGTTTTCAGCGCATTTTCTTTCCTCGGCGCCCCGGGCTGGGCTTATTCAAAAGGAGCTCCTGCCCTTTACATTTTGACTTATACCGCGTTTGCTATTCTTCCGTGGTACATCATCGGTCCAAAGATCGGAAAAATCGGCCGGAAGTTCAATATTTACACCGTGGCAGGCTTCATGAAAAGAAGATATGGAGGGAAAACGCTGCCGATTTTGATTGGGATCATCGCACTGCTTGCTTCGATCCAATATCTTGCCACTCAAATGAAGGGAATGGCGTACATCTTCAATATCATGACGGAGGGCCGGATTCCACTCTGGCTGGGTGCCCTGCTAGCATATGGCATCGTGGTCGTTTATGTCGCTACGGGAGGCCTCCGTGCAGCAGCATGGTCTGATGTTTTCCAGGGAATGCTTATGATCATCATTTCCTGGGTCGTCGGTCTTGCCATCGTCAATCAGATGCACGGAAGTATCGGGGACATGTTTTCAAACCTCGTCCGGGATAATCCTCAATTCCTGGAAATCGGCAAAGAAGGTTCGACGATGTCAGGTACGGCCTATACAACAACGATCCTGGTTTCCCTAATCGGATTCTTGATGTGGCCGCATCTTTTTTCTAAATCTTATGCGTCAAATGCACGTACAATCAAGAAAACGGTTCTTGTCTATCCGATCTTTGCCCTTTTCCTGATCCCTTTGTTATTCGTCGGCTTTTCTGCAGTCAACGTTGTGAATTCCGCAGATGTAGGGGCACCTGATGAAATTCTCCCATATTTAATTACCGCTGTACTCAGTCTGCCAGGCTGGGTGTACGGCCTTGTCGGTGCCGGGGCGCTGGCTGCAGCAATGTCGACTGCCGATGCAATCACTCACAGCGCATCACTGGAATTTACGGATGGAGTCATCAAAAACATGAAGCCTGACCTTCCGGATAAAACGACACTATTCCTGATGAGAGCAGGGGTATTCGTAGTGGGTGGACTGGCATACGTCATCACTGTGTTCGGCGGACAGGGGCTCATCGCCCTCCTGCTTGGTGCGTACGGTTCAATCGTTCAATTTGCACCCGGAGTATACGGAGCCCTTTATTCGAAGAAAATAACAGGACCTGCCGTTATCACCGGACTTATCGTCGGTACATTTGTCAATTACTATTATCAGCTCATCGCTGAAACGACTCCATTTGATATCCATGCCGGCATCCTGGGCTTGATTTGCAATATCGTCATTGTTGTTGTGATAAGCGCCCTCACCCGGCAAACGAGCGGGGAGATGGCAGAGGAGTATCGGAATATTGGATAAATAGGATATGGATGATCCGCACAAAGATAGCAAGCCCAAACCGTAATGGGGGATGGCTTGCTATTTTTTGTTAGACGTACATGATTTAATCTGGTAGGTTTATAGATTTTCATCAAATGTAATGGTATTTTAATAGCAGAGGTGACGCCAATGAAAAACAAACCAATCTATGTAGAAATCCCCATCAATGCCCCTGTCGAAAAGGTGTGGGAAATGTCCCAGGACCCTCATCTCCATGAGCAGTGGGATCTTCGATTTACATCTATCACCTATCTGCCAAAAACATCAGATGATGATCCGCAATCATTTCGATATGAAACAAAATACGGCTTTATAAAGGTTGCTGGATGGGGTGAAAGTGTCGGCACACATCATAAAAAAGATGGTTCAAAGACCTCTTCTCTGCATTTCGGGACAGACCAGAAGATTTCCCCGATCAGTGAAGGAAGAGGATACTGGCGATATATCCCTACGGAAAAAGGAACAACCTTCCTGACCCAATATGGCTATGATGTCCGATACGGTGGATTTGGAAGACTGATAGACTCCGTATTCCGCCCGCTGATGGGATGGGCGACGGCTCTAAGCTTTGACGTGCTCAAGCAATGGATAGAAAAAGGAGAGCAGCCGCGCTCACAGTATATGCGCCTTTTTACCAGTACAATGCTGGCCATACTCTTTTTCTTCGTATGGGTTTATCAGGGGCTGGTACCGAAGATCATAGCGGGACATCCCGAAGAAGTTTCGATGCTTTCAGCCTTGTCTTCTCTGGATGGAATGGCTGCTGTAAAAGGGGTTCAAATCATAGGGGTCTTTGAAATCCTGTTCGGTGCCGTCTGGCTTTTATATCGTAAAAAAAGGCATCTGCATGCACTTCAAATGTTCGTGTTTCCTATATTGACGATCCTGGCTGTAAAGTCGGATCCCTCCATTTCCATTCATCCATTCAATCCGGTTACGTTCAATGCAAGTCTGTGGGTTCTTTCCATTATAGGGTTCTTACTTTCCAAAGACCTGCCCACTGCATCCAGATGCAAACGTAAGAGAAAGGATGTTGCAGCGTGACGATTTACAAAGAACTTTTAGGGGCAGAATTCAAAAAGCTTCATCCAAAACTTCAGGAGAGGTATACGCTGTCTGTCGGACAACCCTTCCAAGGGACAGGGACAATGTCAAAAATAGAAACCGGGCCGGCTTGGCTCAAGCCCTTTTTAACTTATGCTGTCCGCAGAAAGTTTCTTTTTCCTGAAAGTGATAAGGATGTACCGTTCACAATTAAAAATAGCTGCAGGCTCATGGAAAGCGGAGAGACAGAGGTTTATTGGGAGCGGTCCTTCTTTTTTGAAGAAGTGACACGCCATTTTAATGCCTTCATGACGATTGATGCCGAGCGCGGGGTAGTAAAGGATTATCTGGGTGAACCAAGCCTGTTTTATTCAGATTTAAATCTTAGTGTAAGTCATGACGGAGGATTGCGCATCCGATCCGGTTCTCAACGCTTCATTGCCGGTAAATTTGAAATCAAGCTCCCTTCCTTATTCAAAGGCGAGGTCGCCGTGGAGGAAGGATATGATGAGGTCTCTCGATGCTATACGATAAAAGTTGATATACATAATAAATTTATAGGCAGGATGATGACTTATGAAGGTACATTTACTGCGCAGTCTGGTTAATCCCATCACCCTTGCAGGGGTGGTTTTGTTTACTATAAGCTGCGTGCTGGTGACAGACCAGCCTCATATGTTGATGCTGACTGCTGCACAATTGATTTTGGTACCAGTCATGCTTCTGCAGATCATTGAGTTCAGCAGGCTGAATAGAGTAGTCACTTGGATTGCAATGCTTTCCGTTTTCCTGCTGCAATTCGTTTCCTGGAGTGGGGGGAAGCTGCTGCTTTCTATTATTTATGTTGGCTTTACCCTCTTGATTGCATCTAATGGGTTGAAACGATTTTTCAGGAGAGGGTTCACCAATTGGGCAGAAATTTCAATCGATGTCGGTTTGATGTATCTGTTTATAGGCGGGCTGTGGTTTTTTGCTTATATTAATGGTGTAGATACAGGGTTCGGCCCACTGATCACATGGTTAACGGCCATACATTTCCATTACTCTGCTTTTTTGCTGCCGGTTTCGCTGGGGTTATTTGGAAGGATACATGAGTCCCCTATGTATCGATGGATCGTGCCTGCTATCTTGGCAGGTCCTATGCTTGTAGCAATTGGAATTACTTTTTGGCCGATTCTTGAAGTCCTGTCCGTACTGGTGTATATAGTTGCCATTTACAGTCTTATCGGACTTTCATTCCGGACCCGTTTTGCCTCCCGTCTTCAGGCATTCCTGATCCGGATTTCATATTCAGCGCTTGGAATAACGATTTTATTTTCAATACTTTATGCGCTGAACAGTGCTTTTGGATTTTTGTATGTCAGTATCGGATTCATGCTATTGTTCCATGGTCTTGTCAATTGTATCTTATTTGGACTGGCCGGTGTGATCGGCTGGGGGGTATCCCCGCCGTCATCCAGGCAGGAAACGTGCACTTTTCCAGTGAGCAGGATAAAGGGTGGTGTTCAATGGACCGGAAAAAAGCATCCGGGTCTCGTAGATGATCTTAAAGACTTTGTTGATGTGGATTCTTTACCCCATTCAATCGTCCATTTCTATGAGCACACAGAAGAGTATCAATTAACTGCATCAGTCAAATGGGCATCCTGGTTCAAACCGATGGCATGGTGTTTCAAGCTCATCAGTGCGAGGATGCAGCAATTAAACCTGCCCCTTTCCAGCAAAAGAACTGAAATGACAGGAGAAATCCTGCAGGTTGATCCGGACCTGGATGGAAGGGAGAAACCGAGGGTATGGGTCCGAAAGGTGGATCAATCCACCGTGTTTGCAGCCATCTATTCCCGGCATGAAACAGACGGGAGGACCTTTATGAATATTGCACTGCCGCTTCCGTATTCCTCGATGGTCGGTATTCTTCAATTGAAGGAATTCAATGGCTCCTTGATTTTGACAAGCGAAGGAGAGGGAGATCCTGGTGTTTATCTGGCTGCAGGGGATATTCTTTTTAAACTTCCTCTTTCCGAGCATTTCTTGATCCAGGAAATAAGCCAGGGTTCACTTGCAGCCAGTCACAACATGAAAATCTTTGGGATGCATTTTTTAAATATTGAGTATATGATTTACCCGAGAGTATGAGGCCTGAAAGTGTAAAGCTCGAGAAAATGTACGAATGATAATGGACAAGATGAATATCTATATAGAGACTAATTGTACGAGAGCGAATTTTGCAATGTGTAAGTCAACTTGGAGCTCTAGATAGGGGCTGGTTTCTTGTATAGAAACAATCGGAATCCACTTGTGAATATCTCCATCTTCATTTTGATTTTTTTACTCATCATCCATGTCATACGTTTTATCCTCAATGCTAAGGTGTACATCGTCTACAGTATGGGTGTGGGCCCGATTTTATTAATGGGGCTGATCGTATTTCTGATTATTTTTCTTTATTTTAAAGGGTGAATGTAAAGGTACAGTGACTGGAGACCAGACATATGGTCTCCAGTTTTTTTGTGTGTGCCAGGCATGCGCACAATCTACAGGGTTCAAGTCCCGAGCCGTGAAGGCAGTAGTAACGGTTA